>NZ_JAMXSG010000150.1:0-14271 GCF_024124365.1 Pseudonocardia sp. McavD-2-B | reverse complement strand
GACCCTGTTGGCCGCGCGGCGGATCAGCAGCGTCTCGGCGAGCAGCAGGGCCGCGACCGCGGCCGGGGCCACGACCGTCACCAGCGCGGCGCGGCCGAAGCCGGTGCCGTGCACGTCGGTGAGCGAGAACGGCCCGGCGACGGCGAGCCGCACCGCGGCGAGCACGGCCCCCACCGTGCCCGCCGCGATGCCGAGCACGCGCACCCGGGCGGGCCGCGTGTCGTCATCGGTGCGGGTGGTGACCAGGTGCACCGCCGCACCGGCGGCCAGGGACCCGGCGACGGCGTACCCGGCGTCCGGCGCGAACCACGGAGCGCCAGGGGTGCCGGCGATCTGGAGGACCAGCAGCGCCGTCACGGCGAGCGCGGGGAGCACGGCGAGTACCGGGCGGGAACCGGCGAGCAGCGCCGGTACCGCGACCGTGACCAGGAGGAGGAACAGGGTCCAGCCGGTGAGCCCGGCGCCGGACCGGGTCACCGCGGCAACCGCGGCGGAGACGGCGACGAGCGCCGCGACTCCCGCGACGACCCGCTCGGCGCGTCCGGGCGCACCGGCCAGGACCCGGACCAGACCGGTTCCGGCCACCACGGCGAGCGCGGTGAGCAGGACCAGCCGCAGGGCCGTGTCCGCGAACGGCACGCCGTCGAAGGGTCCTCGGGCGAGGACCGCCGGGGCGGCCACCGCCACTGCACGGAGCAGGGCGGGGGCGTCCCCGGCCGGGCCGGCGGGCAGGAGCCCGCCGGCCGGCACGAGCGTCGCGATCGACGAGGGGGACATCATCAGTCCTTGATGTCCTCGTCGGCCGCGACGAACAGCATCGAGTGCGGCTTGGCGTTGCCGAAGTCGCCGTGCGGCCAGTGCCGGCGGTTGAAGCTCACGCACGTGTCGCCGGTGTCCTCGTCCGTGAACGACTCGTCCAGGCTCAGCGTGCCGTCCGGGGCGACGTCGGTCATGCACAGGCGGTGGTCGCCGTCGAGCCCGGTGCGGGCCACGAAGTAGTTCGCGGTCGCGAGGCGCGTGGGCCGGTCCGTGTGGCGGTAGTAGCCGTCGTCACCGCGCTCCAGATTGTCCAGCGCGCCCCAGTGCGGGCCCGCGCCGGTCCGGTCCGGGTTGATGCCGACCGTGCCCTTGATCGTCGGGCAGTCGCTCTCGGCGCCACCGGCGGTGGTCTCCTCGATCGTGTCAATCGAGCACTGCGGCGCGTTGCCGGAGGCCAGGAGCTTCTCGATGTCGAGTGCGATGACCCCGCCCGCGGTGCCCTTGTCATCCGGGCCCAGCGTGCCGGCCTTGCGACCGATCGTGGCGTGGTAGAGCGTCGTGTCGTCGGCGCTGGTCTGGATCCAGCCGCCGTTGGCGCTCGGGCCGCCGTTCTCGCCACCGACGCCCAGCTCGGGCGCAGAGGTCCCCAGGTCGAAGACCTCCTTCCACTGCGGGTTCTCGGCGGTGATGTCCGGCGTGTAGAAGATCGCGCCACCCTGCATGGTCTGGGCGAACGCGCCCCGGTTCTCCGGCCGGTTGGTGACCGTGGTCTCCATGACGGCGCGGTTCTCGTTGCGCAGCGGGTCCACGCCGTTGCTGCGCGGACCGGTCGGCAGGTACTGCACCGACGTGACCTTCGGCTTGTTCAGGTCCGAGATGTCCCAGGTCCGCACGGTGGGCCGGCGCAGGTACGGCGACGGGTTCTTCACCGGGTCGAGGATGATCGAACGCGGCTCCGCGTAGTCACTGGTGACCATGGTGTTCAGGTCCTCGCGGACCTGGATGCCGTGCGGGTTCGCGCAGGTGGGGTTGCCCAGGGCCGGCATGTTGAGGCACTGGGTCGGGTCCTCGGGCGTCTCGGTCGCGGCCGGGGCCTCGACGAGGTTCCTGCCCTCCTGGTCGAACCGGATCACCGAGCCGGGAGAGCCCGCGAAGCCGTTGCCGGTGCGGACCTCGCCGCCTGAGTAACGGCACGGCCCCGGGGCGACGGGGCCGCCCATGTAGGTGCCGTAGGCGGTGCCGTCCTTGAGGACCCAGTAGGCGTCCGGCACCGAGCCGCAGAGCGTCTGCGACGGCAGCGAGATGCCCGACAGCCTGATCTCCGGCAGCGCCGCGACGTCGAAGACGTAGGTGGCCGCGGAGAACAGGCCGCCCGCGTAGATCTTGTCGCCCTTGCGCCACGAGTACTGCATGTGGTGCGGCTCGTTCTCCACGAGCGGGCCGACGGTCGCGGTGTTGACGACCTTGCCGTAGTCCGGGGTGCCCTTGGTGACGTCGACGACGGCCAGGAAGTCCGGACCGGGGAGTGCGTCGCGGACCTTGTCGACCGGGTCGAGCAGCGACCCCGGCAGGTTGCGCACGTCGGCGACCGCGGTGTCGGCGATGTTCTCGTCACCGGCCCAGACCAGCGCGTACTCCTTCCTGGGTCCGTCGGCGGACTGCCGGCGGGCCTCCGGCGTGAGGTTGTTCTCGACCCAGTAGCTCTTGCCGTCGGCGCCGGTGACCTCGGACTTGACCTTGTCGATCGTTCCCTGGGCCGACGCGGGGATCGCGACGACCCCGGCGACGACGGCGGCGCTCGCGAGGGCGATGAGCCCCCGCCGCGCCCAGCGGGACTGCGGGAGCAGGCTCATTCGCCGGCCCCACCGGACAGGAAGGTCGGGGTGATCTGCTTGGGCGCCTTCGACACGACGTCGACCAGCCCGGCGGCGGGGACGCCCGCGGGGGCGAAGTCGCGCAGCTGCTGGATCGGCTGGTCGGAGTCGAACGCCTCGTGGGACGACTCGACCGGGGGCGCCGTCGGCGCCGGGTCGGGCTGGTCGTCGTTCGGGGCGCTGAGGATCGCGCCGAGGTCGGGGACCAGGTCCGGGGTGGCCGCCTGGGCCGCCCCGGACAGGCCGATCAGGGCGGTGCCGGCGAGAGCGGCGCCGCCGGCGATCAGCCGGGCCCGGGACGCGGACCGTGCGCGGTGCTGAGGCACGACGTGTCTCCTTCTTTCGTGACGGGGAGTGAAGTGGAGTCCGATGTGGACATCCGCCGAGCGGCGAGCCGCGGCGTCGTCCGTCGTGGACGGCGCCGCGGGGCGCGGGCAGGTGCGGGCGTGCGCCACGAGGGGCCGTCGGACCCCGCCCTCCCGGGCCGCCGGGGGGACGGGGCGGGAGGTCCGCGCGGGGGCGCGGTGGTGTCGGGGAGTGCGGGGGGCGGTCCCGTGGCTACCGCGGCTGCGGACCCCGTGCCGGGGACGGCGTGCGGCGGAGCGCGGGCGCGCCCCGGGAGCCGGGCGCGGTCAGACGCCGGAACAGAGCGCGCTCGCCTGGCGGCGCAGGTCGACGTGGCGCCGAACCGCGAACCGGGAGACGAGGTGCATGGGAATCAGTAAACAGACCCGTTCGGGCCAACTCGACACCGGACAGGTCCACATCATGGGAACGGGGTCGCAGAGCCGCGAGATCGGGCGCGGGGAGTGACCTGGGCTACTCCGTACGGACCGGGACGACCCGCCCCGCGGTGCCGGAACAGGGCGAAACGAATCACCTGATCGTGTCAACGACGTCGGGAACCGGTTCGCTTCGAGGCTCTGACCTGGGACGACGTACGACGCGACGGGCCGTACGGGAACCCGTCCGGACAACCCGGGCGGCTGTCGATCCCGTGACCGGCACGAGCGAGGGGTCCGGTGCCGCATCCGGCACCGGACCCCTCACCGTCGACGATCACCCCAGTCCGAGCATCCGCACCGCGTTGTCCTTGAGGATCATCGGCCGGACCTCGGGCTTCATCTCAAGGGTCTCGAAGTCCGCGAGCCACCGGTCGGGAGTGATGACCGGGTAGTCCGAGCCGAACAGCACCTTGCGGCGCAGCATCGTGTTCGCGGCCCGCACCAGCTGCGGCGGGAAGTACTTCGGCGACCAGCCCGACAGGTCGATGTACACGTTGGACTTGTGGGTGGCGATCGAGATCGCCTCGTCCTGCCAGGGCACCGACGGGTGGGCGAGCACCACGGTGAGGTCGGGGTGGTCGGCGGCGACGTCGTCGAGCAGCATCGGGTTCGAGTAGCGCAGCTTGATCCCACGCCCGCCCGGCAGTCCGGCGCCGATCCCGGTCTGTCCGGTGTGGAACAGCGCGGGCACACCGAGCTCGGCGATGGCCTCGTAGAGCGGGTAGAAGCGCGTGTCGTTCGGCTCGAACGCCTGCAGGCTGGGGTGGAACTTGAAGCCGCGGACCCCGTGCTCGGTGACCAGCCGGCGGGCGCGGGCGACGGCGGCCTTGCCGGTGTGCGGGTCGACCGAGCCGAACGGGATGAGGATGTCGGCGTGCGCCGCGGCGGCGTCAGCGATCTCCTCGCTGGACAGCGGCGGGTGCCCGGTGCCCGACGGCGCGTCGACGGTGAACACCACCGCGGCGATCCGGCGTGCCCGGTAGTGCTCGGCGATGGCGTCGATGGTCGGCGTGCGGTCCTGGTCGGCCTTGAAGTACTTCGCCGAGGCGTCGAGCAGCTCCTGGTCGAGGGCCAGACAACCGTGGCCGTCCTGTTCGACGTGGACGTGCACGTCGATCGCGTCGACGGCAGCGAGGTCGATGGGCATGGGGAAACCTCCGTCAGGGGAGCTCGGTACGGGACTTGGCCTCGAGCAGCGCGGCGAGGACGCTGTCGCGGCGGGCGGCGAGCGCGGAGCCGTCGAGGTCGCCCAGTTCGTCGCGGACGCCGTCGACCAGCGTCGCGGCCAGCTCGGGGGTGAGCGTGACCTGGCCGAGGTCGCGCCACCACCGCTCGGTGGGCGGACCGAGGTGCTCCAGGATGTGCGCGAGGCCGCCGGGGCCGCCGGACAGGTGCTGGTTGGCGAACGGGCCGAGAACCGCCCAGCGCAGGCCGGGGCCGTGGGAGATGGCGGCGTCGACGTCGGCGACCGTCGCGACACCCCGCTCGACCAGCGAGTACGCCTCCTGCCACAGCGCGGCCTGCAGCCGGTTGGCCAGGTGGCCCGGCACCTCGGCGCGCAGCCGGACCGGCCGCTTGCCCAGCGCGGCGTAGAAGGCGAGCGCGGCCTCGACGGCGGACTCCGCCGTCCGCTCCCCCGGCACGACCTCGACCAGCGGGATGACCTGCGGCGGGTTGAACGGGTGCCCGACGAGCACCCGCTCGGGGTGCCGGGCGGCGCCGCGGGCGATCGTCGTCGGCAGGAGGCCCGAGGAGCTGGAGGCGAGCACGACGCCGGGGGCGGCGGCGGAGTCCAGCTCGGCGAACAGGGTGTGCTTGAGGTCCTCGCGCTCGGGGCCGTTCTCCTGCACGAAACCGGCGGGCCCGGCGGCGTCAGCGGCGCTGCCGGCGAACACCAGGTTCGCCACCGGCAGCGGGCCGTCGTGGCCGGGGAACGGGCCGAGCGCGGCGAGGTCGGCACGCAGCCGGTCCTCGGCGCCCGGTGCGGGGTCGAAGGCGCGCACGTGCAGGCCGCGGGCCAGGAACAGCGCCGTCCAGCCGACGCCGATCACCCCCGTCCCGACGACGGCGACGGTGCCGACCCCGGCCGCGGCACCGGCGCCGCCGGGGGTCCCGGGCGCGCTCACGCCGGCGTCCCGGAGGCGAAGTGGACGAACGCGTCGAGCGCGGTCGGGTCGGCGAGCACGTCGCGGGAGGCGACGTCGTCGACGGCGGCGCCGAGCAGGATGCGCTTCACGGGGACCTCCAGCTTCTTGCCGGTGCGGTTGCGCGGCACGACCGGCACCGCCTCGATCCGGTCCGGGACGTGGCGCGGGGTGAGCTCGCCACGCAGCGCGGTGCGGATCCGGGTGATCAGGGCGTCGTCGAGGGGGGTGCCGCCGGCGGGCTGCACGAACAGCAGCAGTTCGCCGTTGCCGCCCGCGGGGTCCTCCAGGTGCACCACGAGCGAGTCCTCGACCTCGGGCAGTTCCTCGACGACGCGGTAGAACTCGGCGGTCCCCAGCCGGACGCCGCCCCGGTTGAGGGTGGCGTCGGAGCGGCCGGCGACGACCGCGGAGCCGTCGGCCGAGAAGCGGACCCAGTCGCCGTGCCGCCATACCCCGGGCCAGGTGGCGAAGTAGGTGTCGCGGTAGCGGCTGCCGTCGTCGTCGCCCCAGAAGCCGACGGGCATCGACGGCATGGGGGCCCGGATGACCAGCTCGCCGAGCTCGTCGACGACCGGGCGGCCCGCGTCGTCGACGGCGGCGGCGTCGACCCCGAGACAGGGCCCGGAGATCTCGCCGGACCACACCGGCTGGAAGGGGCTCCCCTGCACGATGCCGGAGCAGACGTCGGTGCCGCCGCTGCCCACGTTGAGCAGTACCTGCGGGCCGAACTGCTCGGCCACCCAGCGGTAGCCCTCCGGCGGGAGAGGGCTCCCGGCGGCGCCGATCTGGCGGACCGCGGACAGGTCGTGCTCGGCGGCCGGGCGCAGGCCCGCGGCGCGCGAGGCCATGAGGAAACCGGGGCTGGCACCCAGCAGCGTCGCGCCGGTCTCGGCGGCCAGACGCCACTGCCACCCGAGGTCGGGGTGGGCCGGGTTGCCGTCGATCAGCACGATCGAGGCCTGCCGCAGCAGCCCGGACACCAGCGCGTTCCACATCATCCAGGCGGTCGTGGAGTACCAGAGGATCCGGTCGCCGGGGCCGAGGTCCCAGCTCAGGGCGTGGTTCTTGAGGTGCTCGACCAGGATGCCGCCGTGGCCGTGCACGATCGCCTTGGGCAGCCCGGTGGTGCCGGAGGAGAACAGCACGCACAGCGGGTGGTCGAACGGGACCGGGTCGGCGCCCGGCTCCGGGTCGGCGGCCAGCAGCTCGTCCCAGGTCATCGCGTCGGGCACGGTGTGCGGCCCGTACGGCACGGCGACGACGTGGCGCACCCCGGGCAGCCCGGCGCGCAGGGCAGCGACCTCGTCACGGCGGTCGACGTCGCGCCCGGCCCAGCCGTAGCCGCCGACGGTGAGCAGCACGACCGGGTCGACCTGGCCGAACCGGTCGAGCACGCTGCGGGCGCCGAACTCGGGGGCACAGCTCGTCCAGACCGCGCCGAGCGAGACCGTCGCGAGGAACGCGACGACGGTCTCGGGCAGGTTCGGCAGGTACGCCGCGACGCGGTCGCCGCGGCCGACGCCGAGCCTGCGCAGCCCGGCCCGGGCGCGGGCGACCTGCTCGCGCAGCCCGCCCCAGGTGAGCTCCACCCGGTCGCGGGTCTGGGAGTACGCGACGACGGCGACGTCGTCCTCGGGGCCGTCCAGGGCGTGCGCGGCGTAGTTCAGCGTCGCGCCGGGGAACCACTCGGCGCCGGGCATCCCCCGCCGCCCGAGCACCGCCCGGGGCGGGGTGTCGAACCGGACGCCGAGGTGGGTCGCGACCGCGGACCAGAACGCCTCGGGCTCGGTCACCGACCAGCGGTGCAGCGCGGCGTAGTCGGGCAGGGTCAGGCCGTGCCCGCGCTCGACGGCGGTGACGAACCGGCCGATCTCGGTGGTCTCCCGGACGTCGTCGGCGACGGGGCGCAGCAGCTCGCTCACCGGCTCACCTTCCCGCCGCGGCCGTCGAGGAAGGCCCGCATCCGCTCCTGGGCCTCGGCGCTGGACGAGGCGACGGCGGCGACCAGCGACTCCATCATGAAACCGTGGTCCGGGGAGGCCTCGGCGATCCGCGGCAGCGCCTGGAGCACCGCGACGTTGGTGATCGCCGAGTTCCCGGCGACGGTGCGGGCCAGCTCGCAGGCGCGGGCCAGGCCCTCCCCCGGACCGGTGCGGTAGTGCGACAGGCCCAGCGTGTGGCCCTCGTCGGCGTCGAGGACGCGGCCGGTCAGCATCATGTCGGTCATCCGGTGCACGCCGATCAGCCGCGGCACCCGCACCGACCCGCCGCCACCGACGAACAGGCCGTGCTGGCCCTCGGGCAGCGCGTAGAAGGTGGAGTCCTCGGCGACGCGCAGGTGGGTGGCCGAGGCCAGCTCCAGCCCGCCGCCGACGACGGCGCCCTTGAGCACCGAGACGACCGGCAGCCGTCCCTCGGCGAGCCGGGCGAACGCGCGGTGCCACATCCGGGAGTGCTCCATCGCCGCGACGACGTCGCGGTCGCCGAGCTCGGACAGGTCCAGCCCGGCGCAGAAGTGGTCGCCCTCGGCGTCGAGGACGACGGCGCGCACCCCCTCGGGCGGGCGGGCGAAGAAGTCCTCGATACCGAGCACGGTCGCGTCGTCGAGGGCGTTGCGCTTGCGGGGCCGGGACAGGCGCAGCACAGCCACCTCGCCCTGGCGTTCCACGATCAGCGACTCCGGCAGAGAACTCACGACAGCTCCTCGGCGACGGCCGCGGCCGCACGCAGGTCGACGCGCCGGACCTTGCCGGACGCGTTGCGGGGCAGCTCGTCGACGAACCGCACGTACTTCGGGACCTTGTAGCGGGCCAGCCGCCCGGCGAGCAGCGCGCGCACCGCGTCGGCGTCGAGGTCGGCGCCGGGGCGCAGCTGCACGTAGGCCGCGCCGACCTCGCCCCAGCGCTCGTCGGGGACCCCGACGACGGCGCAGTCGGCGATGTCGGGATGGGTGACCGCGACCGCCTCGACCTCGGCCGGGTACACGTTCTCCCCGCCCGAGATGATCATGTCCTTGACCCGGTCGACGGCGAACGCCCAGCCGTCGTCGCCGGCCCGGAGCACGTCGCCGGTGCGGAACCACTCCCCGCGCCGCGACGCCGCGGTCTCGTCCGGGCGGTTCCAGTAGCCGGGGCTGACGTGCGGCCCGCGGACCAGCAGTTCGCCGGGCTCGCCGTCGAGGGGGGCGAGCTCGCCGTCGCGCTCGACGGCGACGTCGGTGAAGAAGTGCGGCACCCCGACCGAGGTCGGCGGGTGCGCGGCCGTGCCGTCGCGGGTCGCCATGTGCACCCCGGGCGAGGCCTCGGTCATCCCGTAGCCCTGCTGCAGCGCGACGCCGCGCTCCAGCCAGGCCCTGGCGACCCGCTCCTGCACCGGGGACCCGCCGTAGACCACGGTGCGCAGCGACGACAGGTCCGTGCCCGCGAACGACGGGGACTCGCACAGCATCTGCAGCATCGTCGGGACGGCGGCGAAGCTGGTGATCCCGGCCTCGGCGATCCGGCCCAGGACCGCCGCCGGGTCGAACCGGGCGACGAGCTCGACGCTGCCGCCCTTGAACAGCGTGGGCAGCGTGACCTGGGAGAGCCCGACGCAGTGGAACAGCGGCGAGATGCACAGCGTGCGCTCGTCCGAGCAGACGTCGACGTGGGCGAGCTGGTTGACCGTGTTCCAGGTCAGGTTGCCGTGGGTCAGCACCGCCGCCTTCGGACGACCGGTGGTGCCGGAGGTGTAGAGCAGCACGGCCGGGTCGTCGAGACCGGCACCGGCGTCGTCGCGGGCCGGCCCGCGGGCGAGGTCCTCGACGCCGCGCACGACCGGGATCCGCGGCGCGGTCGCGGCGACGAGGTCGTCGGCGTCGGCGCCGTGCACGAGCAGCGTCGCGCCGCAGTCGTCGAGCATGTAGCCGACCTCGGCGGGGGCCAGGCGGTAGTTCAGCGGGACCGCGACCGCGCCGAGCCGCCACGCCGCGAAGCAGGTCTCCAGGGTGGCGACGGCGTTCACCCCCAGCCAGGCGACCCGGTCCCCCGGCCCGACGCCCCGCTCCGCCAGACCGCCGGCGATCCGGGCGGCGCGCCCGGCCAGCTCGGCGTGGTCGACCGCCCGTTCCCCGTCGGACAGGGCCGGCGCGTGCGGACTGATCCGCGCGCGGCGGGCGGGCCAGGTGCCCAGCCCGAGGCCGGGACCGGTGATCGGGCTCATGGGGCTCCCTCGCTCCTTGATATCAACTAGCTTGATAGCAAGGTGCTTGCCATGGGGTCAAGCATCGCCGTCCGGCGGGATCCCGTCGCGACCGGCCAGCGCGGCGAGGCACCGTTCGAGGGCGTCGGCGAACACCTCGGCCTGGTCGGGCTCCAGCGCGTCGAGCATCCGGCGCTCGACGACCCCGGCCGCGGCGTGGCAGCGGGCCAGCGTCGCGTCGCCGTGCGGGGTGAGCCAGACCTGCAGGATCCGGCGGTTGTCCGGGTCCGGCCGGCGCTCGACGATCCCGTCGCGCTCCATCGCGGCGACGAGCTGCTGCATCGCCTGCGGGGTCACGAAGTGCCGTCGCGCGAGCTGCGCCGAGGACAGCCCGCCGCGGCGCTCCAGCACGCTGAGCGCGGTGTACTGGGCCAGCGTCACGCCCAGCGGGCGCAGCGCCTCCTCCATCCGGGCCCGCTCGGCCATCTGCAGGCGCTTGACCAGGTAGGTCAACCGCTGCCCCCGCGTCCCCGTCGGTACCGACGCCGCATCCGTCACGTGTGCGATCCTAACGATCGTGGCGCTGATCACAAGTAACTTGCTATAAAGCTGCTTTCCATCTCACGGAAGGCAGGGAGCTGCGATGACGCACCCCCGGTTCTCCTCGACCCAGCGCCGGCGCGCGGTCCTGTCGAGCTATCTCGGCAGCCTGATCGAGTACTACGACTTCCTGCTGTACGCGACGGCCTCGGCCGTCGTGTTCAACGCGGTCTTCTTCTCCGACCTCGACCCGCTGGTCGGCACCGTCGCCGCCTTCGGCACGCTGGCCACCGGATACCTGGCCCGCCCGCTCGGCGGGATCGTGTTCGGCCACTTCGGGGACCGGGTCGGGCGCAAGAGGATGCTGGTCATCAGCATGGTGCTGATGGGGGTGGCGAGCACCCTGATCGGCCTGCTCCCGACCTACGCGCAGGTCGGCGCGCTGGCCCCGGTACTGCTGATCGTGCTGCGGGTCGTGCAGGGCGTCGCGGTCGGCGGGGAGTGGGGCGGCGCGGTCCTGATGTCGGCCGAGCACGCGTCGTCGCGGCGGGGCCTGTGGGCGAGCTTCACGAACGCCGGCGCGCCGAGCGGCATGGTGCTGTCGACGCTGGTGCTGGCGCTGTCGGCGGCGCTGACCGGGGACGCGTTCCTCACCTGGGGCTGGCGGATCCCGTTCCTGCTGAGCGTGGTGCTGCTGGGCATCGGCCTGTTCGTCCGGCTGTCGGTCACCGAGACCCCGGTGTTCGCCGCGGCGGCCGCCGCACAGCCGACGACGCCGGCCCGCGCCCCGCTGCTGGAGGTGCTGTCCCGGCCGCGCAACCTGCTGCTCGCCGTCGGCGTGGGGTTCGGGGCCTTCGTCGCGCAGGGGACGCTCACCACGTTCCTGATCTCCTACGCCGTCGGTGCCGGGTTCGAGCGCCAGACCGTGCTGAACGCGCTGACGCTGTCCTCGCTGGTCGCCAGCGTGGGGATCATCGGCTTCTCCGCGCTGTCGGACCGGGTCGGACGACGGCCGGTCGTCCTGGGCGGGGCGGTCGCCACCGGGCTGTGGTGCGTCGCGATCTTCCCGATGATCGACACCGGCTCGGCGGTGCTGCTCACCCTCGCCGTGGTGGTCGGGCAGGGCGTGACGCACGCGGCCTGGTTCGGGCCGTCCGCGGCGCTGTACTCGGAGATGTTCTCCACCGGCTCGCGCTACACCGGGGCCTCCCTGGGCTACCAGATCTCCGGGATGGGCGCGGGCCTCTCGCCGGTGCTGTTCGCGTCGCTGCAGGCCGCCGGGTTCGGCACCGGGACGCTGTCGGCGGTGATCGGGCTGCTGGCGCTGGTCTCGGTCGGGTCGGTGCTCGCCCTGCGCGAGACCTCCCGCGACGGGCTGGACGACCCGGACGTCCCCGCCCCCGCCGGCACCACCGGGAGGACCGCGACCCGCTGACCCGGCGGACGGGCCTCAGGTCCGGGCGTCCTGCGGGGCCGCGGTGGGTGCCGGTAGGCGGGACGCGGCCACCGCGACGACCACCGTCACCAGGGACACGCCCGCCGCGACCAGGAAGGCCGCGTGCACCCCGGCCGCGTCGACGCCGGCGCCGGCCGAGGCCAGCGTCATCACGGTGATGAACAGCGCCGTCCCCGCCGCGCCCGCGACCTGCTGCAGCGTGGTGAGGATGGCGCTGCCGTGCGAGTACAGCTCGCCGGGCAGCGAGCCGAGCGCGTCGGTCATCAGCGGCGTGAACATCAGCGCCAGCGCCGCGGACAGGCCCACGTGCAGCACCACGACCAGCCAGATCGGCGTCGCCGCGGCCAGGGTGGTGAACCCCCACATCACGATCGCGAGCAGGACCGAGCCGGGCAGCACCAGCGGACGGGCGCCGACCCGGTCGTAGGCCCGGCCGACGAACGGGCCCAGCAGCCCCATCACGAGCCCGCCCGGCAGCACCACCAGGCCGGCGACGAACGCGCTGTCGCCCAGCACCTCCTGGATGTAGAGCGGCAGCAGGATGATCGCGCCGAACAGCGACATGAACCCGGTCGCGACGAGCACCAGCGACAGCGAGTACCGGCGGACCGCGAACGGGCGCAGGTCCAGCAGCGGAGCCGTGCCGGTGCCGCGCTGCAGGCGGACCTGGCGGTGCACGAACACCGCCAGCGCCGCCGCACCGAGCACCAGCGGCACCCACGGCAGCACCGCGGTGTGCGCGCCCCCGGCGGCGGACTCGCCGATCGCGGACAGCCCGTAGACGATCCCGGAGAACGCGACCGCCGAGATCAGGACCGAGGCGACGTCGAGCGGGGCCCGCGTGGTCTCCGCGGCCACCCGCAGCCGCAGCGCCCCCGCGACCAGGGCGACCAGCGCGATCGGCAGCACGATCCAGAACATCCAGCGCCAGCCCAGCGCGGAGAGGATCACCCCGGACAGCGTCGGGCCGACCGCGGGCGCCACCGCGATGACGATCGAGATCGTCCCCATCGTCTGCCCGCGGCGGCTCGCCGGGACCAGGCGCAGGATCGTCGTCATGAGCAGCGGGATCATCACCGCGGTGCCGGTGGCCTGCACGACCCGTCCGGCCAGCAGGAACCCGAACGCCGGCGCGACCGCGCACAGCAGAGTGCCGGTGCTGAACAGGCCCATCGAGGCGAGGTAGACCGACCGCGGCGGGAACCGCCCCAGCAGGTAGCCGGTGATCGGGATGACCACGGCCATCGTCAGCAGGAAGCCACTGGTCAGCCACTGCGCGGTGGCCGGGGTGACCCGCAGGTCGGCGATCAGCGCGGGCAGCGCCACGCTCATGATCGTCTCGTTGAGGATCATCACGAACGCCGAGCCGACCAGCAGCGAGATGATCAGCAGGGCTCCGGCGGGCAGCCGCTCGGCGTCGCGGCCGGCGGCCGGCTCGGTGGTCACAGCGTGCTCCTCGGTACGTGACGGACGCGCCCACCCGCGGCGCCGGCACACGGCGCGGCCGGACGAGGGGGTGGCGGTGTGCGAGTGCACCACGGCCGGGCGGGCGGTGGCGAGCCGTTTCCGCCCGGGCGCGGAGGGGGACAATGGCGCCATGTCCACCTACGACGTCGTCGTGGTCGGGGCCGGTCCCGCCGGCTGCGCCGCGGCACTCAACGTGCTGCGGCTGCGACCGTCGGCGTCGGTGCTCCTGCTCGACGCCGCGGCCTTCCCCCGCGACAAGACCTGCGGCGACGGCGTCGCGGCCGAGGTGTTCGACCTGCTCGACGAGCTGGGTGCCACCGGGGTCCGGGCCCTCGGCGTCGCGGCACCGCGGCTGCGCCTGCGCACCCCCCAGGGCCGGGTCGTGCACCGCACCGCACCCCGGCCGAACCGGGTGGTCACGCGGCTGGAGCTGGACGCGGCGCTGGTCGACGCGGCCGTCGCCGCCGGGGCGCAGCTGCGCCGCCACCGGGTCCGCACCGTCGTCCCGCACGGCGACCGGGTGCTGCTCGACGACGACGTCGTCGCGAGGATCGTGATCGGCGCCGACGGGGCCCACTCGGTGGTCCGCCGCGCGCTCGGCGCGCCGGGCGTGCCGCCGTCGTCGACGGCGGTGGCGATCCGCGGGTACACCCCGGTCGCCGCCGAACCGGGGACGCTGTCGATCGAGTACGCCGGCGGCGCCGTCCCGGCCTACGCCTGGTCGTTCCCGATCGCGGGCGGCGGCGCGAACGTCGGCTACGGCGTGTTCGACGAGCGCGGCGCCGGGAACCGGGCGTCGCTGCTGGAGCGGCTCGCCGCGCTGCTGCCCGGCCAGGAACCGGACCCGTCGACGCTGCGCGCGCACCACCTGCCGCTGTCCACCGCGCCCCGGTTCCAGCCCGACGGCCGGGTGCTGCTGGCCGGCGACGCCGCGGCGAAGGTGAACCCGCTGACCGGCGAGGGGATCTTCGACGCCGTCGCCTCCGGGATCCTCGCCGGGCGCAGCGCGCTGCGCGGCGACGACGCGGGCGCCGCCCACCGCGCCGCCATGGAGCGGACCTTCG
>NZ_JAMXSG010000014.1:0-44571 GCF_024124365.1 Pseudonocardia sp. McavD-2-B | reverse complement strand
CTGGGCCCCGCAGATCTCATGCTGGACCTCAACCGAGTCGAGCGAGCAGGGCGATGACCCAGCGGCACCTCGGGCGCATCGGCAACCCAATCACGATCACCGACACCCGGAGGGTGGACCAGTGAGCGAGCACGACGCCGCCCTCGACACCGCGGCGCCCGACTCGGGCCAACAGGAGACCCCGGCCCTGCCCAGCCCGCGTGTCACTGCGGCCACCCCGGCCGCGAACCCGGACGGCGAGCCGGAGGTCGAGGTCGACCGACCGCGTGCCGGGTGGCCAACCGTGCCCGATCGGCGCCAGGGAGCCCTGCACGCGGTCACCACCGCGGCGGCCGAGCTGCGTTTCGTGCACGAGCAGCCGGCCAGCCTGAAGCAGAGCCTCGCCCTGGCCCGTCAGGGCGCCTGGACGACCACCCGGACCGGCCCGCTGCGCCGCGCCGCGGTCGTCCACGTCTGGTGCATCCAGGCGCCCGTCCTGGTCATCGGCGCCCTGATCGCCTGGGCCGCCCGGACCCCGGGTCGCCTCTGGACGGTCGCCTTCCTACTGCTGAACGTCGCGACCGCGCTCGACCAGATCCCGGTTGTCCGCCTGCTCATACCCGAGTTCCTGACCTGGCCCTACTGGCCGCCCTTCTGCTGGATCAACTGAGGAGTCCGACATGAACGCTGCAGCCTTCGCCGGCACCGGCAGCATCGCCGCACTGGCCCTGCTGTTCGGCCTCTGGCTCTACTACCACGACGACATGCGCAAGACCACGAGCCTGCTCTTCCTAATTGCCGGGACCGGCCTCGGCGGCCTCATCGGCGCGCTCATCGCCCAGGCCTACGGCGTAGCGGCCAACGCCACCCCCCTGGCGACCCGCCTGCTCGGCTTCGGCGGCGCGGTCATCCTCGGCGGGATCGCCATCGTGATGACCCTCGAGGTCGTGATCAAGGGGATCTTCCCGAAGACGGCCAGGCCCAACCGCATCCATCCCTGGCTCGCGCTCGCGGCGCCGACCATCGGTCTCGCCAGTGGGGTGCCGATCCTCTACGGCCTCTACCGCCTGGTCGCCACCGGCATGGGCAACGCCGGATCCATCGCCCAGCAGTGGTTCGTGGGGTGATCGACGATGGAAACGCTCGTGCTGGTCGCGCTCATCACCTGGGGACTCGCCCGCTACGCAGGCACCGAGCTCATCGCCACCGCCCGCGGCACCGAACCACCGCGCCTGCGCGACCGCCAGCGCCGCGCCGAACGCGCCCACGAGCGCCGGATGGCCCGGGAAACCCGCCGCACCGGCCCCAGCGTCGGCGACGCACTGGCCCAACGCATCGCCGATCGCATCGCCCATCCCCGCGGCCCTCGCTCGCCCGGGCCCGCCCGGGCAGCGATGGGGGAGTGGTGGTCCGACGCCTGGGGCTACGCCACCGAGCGACGCCGTGAACGCCACCAGCGCCACGCCGACGGCGACCTGCTGCGACAGCGCCTGGCCCGCAACCTCCGCCAGCGATTCGGCGACACAACCGACCCGCACTGGCGACCGCGGCCGACCACCGCCCAACGCCCACCCCATCGCACGGACAACGCCGACCCGGTCGTCATCGACGCCGAGCCGACCCCAGCCCCGCCCACCGACCACACCAAACCCGCACCGGTCGAGGAGACCCCGACCGACGGCCCCCCGGAGGACCCCGAAAAGCCCAACCAGCACGAACCCGACCACACCCAGCAGCCCGAAGCCATCCACACCGAGCCCGACACCGAGCCCGAGCCGCGGTCCGCGGCCGAACACCAGTCCACCGCCACGATCCACCCCATCCGGAAGGACATCCCGATGACCGGCGCCAACCCGAACCTGACCAGCGGCGAGACCCTCGATCCCGGCAGTGCCAACCACTTCTGCGAGCAGATGCAGAACGTCGGTCAGCGACTTCTGACCGAGCTCGATCAGTCCGTCGCCTCCCTGACGCAGGCAGGCGTCAGCGGCGAACCCATCCGCCTGCTCGAGCAGATGCGCGAGAACGCCCAGCTGTTCACCAGCTCCGCCGGTGAGGCCAAGACCCACTTCGGCCGGCACCTCAACACCCAGGACCAGGTGCTCAGCGACGACACCCTCGCCGGAACCGTCAACGGCACCTACATCGGCACTCGCTCCTAGCCCGACAGCCCCGCCCCCAGGACTGACCCCGGTCGCTGGGCACCCGCGTCGCGGCGGAGCGGTGGCACTCCGACAAGCACTCCAGCACCACAACGACGAAGGGACTTGCGATGCCCAGGCAGCAGAGCGTCGCCGGCACCAACCTCACCCCAGAGGTCCTGGCCCGCGCCCTGCAGCGCCTGGTCGACGAGGACACCAGCCCGGCCACTCCCTCCGCCGAGCTCGCCGTGCGCCAGCCCACCACTGTGCTGCGCAAGGAGACGCCCCGGCGGTCGGCGATCAGCGATCACCACGATCACATCCGAGCTGAGAACGCCGCCCGCCGTGCCCCCTACCTGGCGACCTCCGCCACGGCCGCCGCCGGCTACCTCGGCTGGGGTCTGACCGAACTCGTCGGCCTCGCCGCCGGCCCCGGCGCCGAGCTGGCCACGACCACCGGCATCGGTCTCACCTCCCTCGGAGCGATCGCCGGTGCTCGCGCCCTGCTCCACAGCCGCATCCCGGCCTTCTGGCGCCGGCAGTCCTGGGCCGCGGGCGCAGGCACCGCGGCCTGGATCACCGCCGCCTCTGCCGTCGGCCCCGCCAACTGGACGATGACGGCGCTGCTCGCCGGAGGCGCTGCCGCGACCTGGGCCAGCTGGATGAAGCAGCACAGCATCCCCGACGTCGACCTCAACGCTCCCCAGCTGCCCGAGGCGAGCGACGAGACCACCAGCGGTGACTACGGCGACACGCTGGCCCAGCGCTGGTCCGAGAGCGTCAGCCGCCGCGGCAAGGCACTGCCCGGATCCATGCTCACCGACCGCGTCGATCTCAGCCGCGCCATCCGCTGGACCGTGCGCACCCCGGCCGGCGACGCCTCTTTCGACGACGTGTTCGGCCGCCGCCCCCGCATCGCTGGCGCGCTCGGCGTCTCGGCGAAGAACTTGATCATCGAACCGCACGAGGACAACGAAGCCTGGGCCTACCTGACCGTCATCGTGCGCGACTTGCTCTCCGGCGGCATCCCCTACCGAGGCCCGCGCTACGACAACGGCGTCATCCCCCTCGGCCCGTTCGCAGACGGCGAGGGCGACATGCAGTTCTACGCCGTCGAGGACATCGGCGTGCGCAACGGCCTGGTCACCGGTGAGCCAGGATCGGGAAAGTCAGCCTGCCTCGAGGCGATCGGGCTCGGTATCAAGCAGAGCGCTGTCTGGCACCTGCTGTTCGGCGACGGCGACCCCGACGGAGGGTCCAGCCCCGTACTCAACGACATCAGCGACTGGGCCGAGGCCGGGCCCCGCCAGGTGCTCGCCCAGCTCGAAGCCATCGAGGCCGCCCTCGAGATCCGCAGCCTGCTCAAGTCCACCCTCACCGAGGGCCCCGACGGCCCGGTTCGAATCACCGACCCCTCGCAGCAAAGCCCCCTGCGTAAGCTGCTGCCCAGCACCACCATCCCCGGCCTGATGTGGATCATCGACGAGCTGCAGCGGCTCAGCACCGACGCCTGGCTCGCATCGCAGGATTTCATCCCGCGCCTCGAACGTGTCGTGCGGATCGGCCGCAAGTACGGCGTCGCCGTGGTCGTCGGGACCCAGTCCCTGCTCGCTGGCGACTACGGCAACAGCACCGTGCTGCGTGGCTACCTGATGGCCCGCAACCTGTTCGCCTTCCGCAACATGAACCGCAGCGAGAACGCGGTGGTCGGCGGGATGGCCGTCACCCCAGGGTCTCTGCCTCCTGGAGGTGGCTACTGCTTCGCCATCGCCGGTGGCCGCTTGTCGATGGGCCGCGTCGCCTGGGCTCCCGACCTGGGGGAATGGGCCACAGCTCTCCCGTCATGCGCGCTCGACGAGAACACCGCCCTGGCCATGCGCGACTTCCAGCCCGCGATCGAGCAGAGCCCGGGCGCCCGCTTTGCCGCGCAGGTCGAGAAGCTCCACGCCTGGCGGCGCCGGAAGGAGTCCGGCGAACCCGTCGACGTCCCTGCCACGACCGTAGGCGACGCCGTTGAGGCCGCTCTGCCGGCGTTCATGCAAGGACTCCAGATCCCGTCCGCGCTCAGTGCGCAGAACGTCGTCGCGCTGCGCCCACGACCGACCAGCTCGCCGGCTCCCGACGGCCCGCAGGCCGCCCCGGACATCGAAGGGCTCCCCGCCAGCCAACAGGAGGTTCTACGCGCGCTCCAGGCCGGTTGTCGCCGCACTGGCGAGATCGTCGCCGCGACCGGTCTCAAGGCACCCGCCGTGTCCAAGTCGCTCGGCGCGCTCGCCGAGATGGGCGTCGCCCACAAGATCGCTCACGGGCAGTGGGAACCGGCCGGGACTGAAAGCCAGACCGGATGAAAGGCGCACCGACACCACTCGCTAATTGGTACGGTACTTGGTACTGTACTGGCTAATTGACGTCGTCATCACACGAGGCGGCCCGAGCGCTCACCTTCCACAGATCCCGCCCGGGCCGCTCCGACCTCATCGATCGGAGAACGAAGTGTCTCAGCTGTCCGCCCCCAGCCCGGGGAGCGCCACGGCCTCCTCGCAGCGCCCGGGCCTCGCCTACGTCCCGGAGGACTTCGACCACCTGTTGCTGGCACTCCTCAGCGAACCCCCGCCCTCCGAGCCGGACTGGCGGGAGCACGGACTGTGCGCCCAGACCGACCCCGACGCCTTCTTCCCCGAGAAGGGGGGATCCAGCCGGGACGCGAAGCGCGTCTGTGATCGCTGCGAGGTCCGGGACGACTGCCTCACCTACGCCATCGAGCACGACGAGCGATTCGGCATCTGGGGCGGCGCGTCCGAGAGGGAGCGGCGCCAGATCCGCCGCGAGCAGCAGTTGGAGGGGCCCCGATGACCGACACTCAGCCCGACCGCGGCGGTGTCGGTCTCAACAAGATCTGTACCCAGGTCATCGGGCGCATCTACCAGCTCCAGCTGGCCCCCGAGCCCGGCATTCGTGAGCTGCCGGTCCACGTCGAGATGACCTACCGCCGCAGCCGCCCCTTCGAGCTGGAGGTGCGATTCCGGACCTGCGGTGACACCACGAGCGTGACCTGGTGCATCGGCCGGGAGCTGCTCTCGGCCGGGCTCACCGGGGCGTCGTCCGAGGTGGACGACGCCGCTCAGCACCTTGCCCGCGACGTCCAGATCAGTACCCACGCTCTATCGCGGCACGACTGGACACTCATCACCCTCCGATCACCCAGCGGAACAGCCGAGATCGGCCTACCCAGCCACGAGCTCATCGAGTTCATCGACCGCACGGAAGACGTCGTGGCCGCTGGTATGGAAGGACCACTCGTTGCCGAGGCTGACCTCGCGGCCCTGTTTGACGAGCCAGGTCCGGTCTGGTGAGCAGACTGGCTGATCACTCGGCCGTGATCACACAGCTCGGCCCCTCCCGGACCGGGCCTGTCGGGGACTCGGCGCGAGCGCGGCGGTGCTGGTCCGGCTGACCTGTCGTGCCATCACCCACCGGGGTGGGCCCGGCGCCCGCCGAGCCCACCCCGTCACCCGACGACAAGCGCCAGCCCGGCCGGGCCAGCGCACGACGTCCGCAGGAACCCCGCGGACAGCCCACCCCGAGCCCGTCCCGTCCGATCGTCCTAGGAGAGCCGTGATACCCACCGCCGCCGTCCTCACCGACACCAGCGACAGCGCTAGTGCTACCTCCGCCGGGCGGGACAACGCGGCGCGGTCGTACGGATGGTGCCCGTCCTGCGGGGACTGGTTCTCCCACTGCAGGTCGTGCTCTGCATGCCCGAAGGGCGGCACACACACGACGAACTGTCCGAACGCGTCCCGGACCCGCTGCTGACCGGTCCCCGACCCTCCGCACGGTGCACCCCCGCGCGCAACTCCGTCGCTGATGTGCGCCTCTTCCTCGGTCCGCACGGCACCGACCCAGACCCCAGCAGCCAGCCCAACGTGACCATCGATCCCCGCCCCCGGGACGGAGATGGGCTTGGCCACTGTGACCGGTCCTTGCCGCTGCGCCCGATCGGCCTGCACCCGCGCCGCCCGGGTGGGACGAGCTCGCTGCGCTCGTCGGCCTGGCGGCCGATCCCACACCGCTCGGGCGAGCTGGTCCGCCCGACCGGTCAGCCGGACCGGTCCCGGACGTGGCGCCCACCCCGACCGGGGCCGGCAAACGATGAGCACGGAGGTCAACATGGCAGCGAAGTCTTCTCCCGGAGATGGTTCCCACGGCCGCGGGATTCGCGGCGACAACCTCGCCGTGAGCACCCCGTCGCGGGTCTACACGCTGGTTCGCGCTCTGCTGTTCGGGGCGCGGTAACGATGAGCGAGGCGTTCTCCACCGAGGTCGGCCCCTGGCTACGCGGATGCGCCCAGCCCACGGTCGACCTCGACGCGGTGGCCCTGCTGTTTGCGCCGCCGGTGCTCTACGGCGAGTTCTATCCGTGGGAGGGCGCCTCGTTGGCTGCGCCCCCGGCCGGCACTGCCGGCCGGGGGCCGGCCCTGGCCCCGGCCTTCGGCCGTGCCGTCGCCCGAGCCTGCGACGACGCCGCGGTGATCGGAGTGAGTTTCTCGGGTGGCATCGACAGCCTGGCCGTCCTCACCGAGGCCTGCCGCCAAGCACAGGGGCGTCGGGTCGTGGCGTTCACCATCGACCTCACCGACGACCAGGGCCGCTCAGCCGCCGCCGTCGCTGCTGCGCTCATCGCTCGCCTCCAGCTGGGATGTGAGCTCCAGATCATCGAGACCTCGGCCCGCACCGAGCCCGCATGGTCTCCAGCCGGGCCCCGCCTCGACGCTCTCCCGCAGCTCAACGCCACAGTTGCCGCGCGCGCGGCCGGGCTCGGCTGTGAGGTCCTGTTGTCAGGGGATGGAGCAGACGAGGTCCTCGAAGTCCCACGCTTCGCCTCGATCGAGTTGCTGGCCACCCGCGGCCCCCGCGCCGCGGCGCGCTACCTGTCCGACCGCGGCCGCGGAAGCGTCCTGGTCGACGAGGCAGCCGCCGGCATCGCACGTCTGCTGCCCGCCCAGGCGAGCTGGCGCATGTACTGGGCGGCGACTTGGGCTAGCACGATGGGTGCTGCAGTCCCCGCGGCCGTCACCGACAACTACCACGACCCGCTGCGGGACTGGAGCGAACGCTGGCTGGCCCAGCGCCGCGACCAGGACCACGCGTCGACGTCGTGGGCCCAGAAGTTCGCCCACGATGCGATCTGGCCGCACGCCCCACTGATCGGGGCCGGCCGGCTCGCCGAGCGCTCGCCGTTCCTCGACCCAGAAGTCCTCGCCGCAGCAGCGGATCTCTCCCCGGGACACCGCTATGACCCGGCGTTGCCGACCGCATACCACCGCAACAAGGCTGCGGTGGTCTCCCTGTTCGCCCCACGAGAGCGGCAGGTACTGCCGCCGGCCAAGCAGTACTTCCAGACCGCGCTGCGCGAGCTCGTCGAGCGGTGCGACCCCCGGCTGCTCACGGCGGCCGGATTGATCGATCCCGCCCGCATCGACACTGCCGACACCGCGGTGTCGATGACGATCGCCGCAACCGAGAGCTGGCTCCGTGCCGCATCGGTCCGCGGCGCCCGGATCCCAGGAGTGAGCCCATGACCGGCACTCACCTCGATACGACGTCCCTGCTGGGTCATCCTGGTCTCATGCAGGGGAGGCCGTCGACCCGACTCACCACCATCACTCTTCACCCAGTACGCCGCGACGAGCACCAGGCAGTACTCGACCTCGTCGACGCCGACCGGCTGCCTGGACAACCCCAAGCCGCCCCCGCCGACCTGCGCGAGGCTCTCGCAGGACGTTCGCCCATCGACGGCGCCTTGTGGGCGGGACTGACTGACCTGCGGCATGACGTCGCCGTCGACAGCCTCGGCAATGTGCTTGGCGTGATCGCCACCGGCTGGCGCGCCCGGGACAGCACCGCGGTCCTCACCTGGATGCACGCGCGGGAGAACAGCGCCGTCCTGTCCGCCCTGCTCGACGCCGCCCTGGCACGCTTCTCGACGACCAAGGCGGAGGCGTTCGGCATGGCGACCGCACTGGACCTAGGACTCGAGGCGCTGCCGGTATCGCACCGGCGTCACACGGCTGATGTCCTGGTCGCAGCCGGATTCGCCAGCGCCGACCTGTGGAACTACATGCTGCTGCCACCGGATGCGCTGACCGAATTGCTCGACGCCCCGGCATCGAAGCTCAGCCCTGCGCTGACGTCCCGGATCGAGAAGCGGCGACTGGGCTGGCGTATCGCGGTCCACGAGGGGAAGCACCTCGTCGGCGAGATAGAGATCGACGGCCCTGCCCAGGGCATCTCCCGGATAGCGTGGCTCGAGGTCGACCCCGGCCACCGCGGCGCTGGACTCGGCCGGTTCCTCCTTCGAGCGGGCTTGGGCCGCGCCCGGCGCGCCGGAGCCGAGCAGGCGGTGCTCTACGTCGATGACGATGAGCCCGGCACCGCGCGCGACCGAACAGCAGCCACAGCCCTCTACCGGAAGTACGGATTCCGCTCGATCGACCGTCTCCACACCTTCACTCGGTCCTGACCGTCGGGCGAGCGATACGCGGGCCGTAGGGACGGACTGGTCCTCGCGGGGGAAGAGAAGCCGGCGAGGTCCCGCCCGCTACATGGGTGGGCCGTGATGACTCTGCACCCCGCTCTCCGGCTTGCCCGCCGATGCCGCGCCTGCCGCACCCGACGCGGGTGACACCACCGGCTCTGCGTCGTCGGCCGGCCGGTTGGTGCGGTCGGGTGGTGTCACGCCGGTCGGGCGAGCGCACGCCCCCGGCGCGCCGGAGTTCGTGGTGCGGGCGAGTCACGTCCCACCGCAGCGGTCGGGACCGCACCGGCCCCACTTCCACCGGGGCCGGTACGAACGCCGCACAGATTGGACTCACGTCATGAGCCAGAACATCGAGCACAACACCTCGCGCGCTGACAACGAGGGCGGACCGGGCCCGGTGGCGCTGACGACCCGCAACGCCGACCTGAGCGACATGGTCGAGCTGCTGCGTACCCAGCAGGCCGCGAAGTCCGACCACGTCGTCGCCGCCTCGGCCTTGCAGGCCAGGGCCGGCAGGGTGGTCGTACGCGGCGCCGGCCCGGTGAAGCTGTCGATGGACGGGGTCACCAGCGGTGACCTCTCCCTGGCCCCGACCCGCACCGCCGACAACGGCATCGCCGACAAGCTCGGCATCCCCACCGCCTACCTGCGTCGGACCCGCGAGCACAACGTGGAGCTCTACGACGACAACGTCAACGGCTGGCTCACCCACGACCCGAACCGCCGGTTCCTGGTCCGCGGCCTCACCGCAGGTGAGGGCGGGCAGGGGGTCATGCGGGCGCTGCTGTCGGACCGATACCGCCCGATCGAGAACCTCGACGTCCTGATGACCGCCCTGGAAGGCGTCCACGCGGCCGGACACCCAGTCGACATCGTCTCCGCGGACCTGTCGGAGTCCCGCATGTACGTCAAGATCCGCTCGACCGCGGTCTCGGCGATGGCCCCGGCGCTGCTGGCCGGCTACACCTCCCCGTTCTCCGGCGCGCGCGGCGCCGACAACCCGACGGTGTTCGCCGGGTTCGTGCTGACCAACTCCGAGACCGGGCAGGGTAAGTTCCGGCTCATCCCGCAGCTGACCGTGCAGATCTGCAACAACGGGATGACCCTGACCCGCCACGCCATCGACGAGGTCCACGTCGGCGGGCGCCTCGCCGCAGGCCAGATCAACTGGTCCTCCGACACCCAGGCCGCGAGCTTGCAGCTGGTCACGAAGATGACCCGCGACGCGATCGGTTCGTTCCTCGACGAGCGCTGGGTCGCCGAGCGGATCGCTGAGATCGAGGCCGACGCCGGGATCGAGGTGACCCGCCCGCAGCAGACCATCGAGCACGTCAGCAAGAAGCTGCGGTTCTCCATCGAGGCCCAGAACTCGATCCTGTCTCACTTCATCGACGGCGGCCTGCGCACCTCCGGTGGGGTACTGCACGCGGTCACCGCGGCCGCTCAGGGCATCGCCGACGTTGATGAGGCCTACGAGGTCGAGGCCCGCGGTATCGAGGCCATGCGGCTCTCCGCCGCGTTCACCACCGGTCGCGTCGCGTGAGCACGCCGCAGACGGTGAACCCCCTCGCGTTCGACCACTACAGTGCGCCGACGCTGGCCCAGTGCGCGGCCGCGTCTCGCGCCGCGGCCCGGCTGGTCGGGCACGACCAGCGTTGGACGGCGGTGTCGCAGCGGGTGCTGAGGGACGGGGCCACCGATGAGCAGTTGTGGCCGGCGGTGCACCTGCTCGTGGCGCCCTCACCGGAGTGGCCGTTCCACCTGATGATGACCCGTTACCTGCCCGGCGACTGCAGCGTCTGCCACCTTCGCGAGGCGGAGCACTGTCCCTGCGGGTGGTGCCCGACCCGGGGCCACGCACCGTGCTGCGAGGTCGCCTACGGCTGGTGGCAGGTCATGTCGGTCCGCCACGCCGCCCGTCCCTGATCCCGCGCGCGTCGAGCCAACGCCACCGAACTCCCATCCCACCACCTGACCACCCGAGCCCTGGCTGGTGCGGCCTGCCCTGCGCAGTGGATCGCCCCAGCCAGGGCTTCGTGCTGTGCACACCTTTCGAGACGAGGAACCACCGATGATCACGTCGTCCGAGAACCATCGGCTACTCCACGAGCAGGGCATCGCCCCGCTCCTGCTCACCGGCGCCGCCCGGGCCGACACCGCGCCCGGCCACCCCGGGCAGGCGCGATCGTGACCGGCGCAGCGCAGCTGGGGAACCGCGATGTCGCCGAAGCTGTCGCTGAGGCCTTGACCGCGATCGACGAGCACCCCTGGGCGACGAGCACACACCCCAGCGGGATGCTGCTCACCGCCACCGACGGTGCGGCCCTGCGAGTCCGCATCGCCCGCCACGGACCGGAGTCCGGCCGATTGCTCGTGGTCTGCGAACCCCCGCCGGACGCGCGGGACGTACCCGGTGCCGACGCGCTGAGAGCCCGAGCCACCGTCGATCCGACCCGCCCGACGGCCCGGATCGCCGCAGACCTGCACCGGCGGCTGGTCACCCCGTACCGCCACGCCCGCCCGGCCGCGCGGGACTGGCGGCGCGCCGCGGACGCCCTCGCCGCCGCTGAGCAGGCCATCCTGGCCGAGGTCCGCTCCAACCTCTCCGGCCTCCCGACGCTCGTGTCGCGAGGCGAGCACGGCGACCGCGGGGCGCTACGGCTGTGCTCAGATCATCCGCACACCGGTCCCATCGACTCGGTGCAAGTCGTGGAGCCCTCCCTGCGCCACGAGATCCGCCCCGGCCAGTTCGACGCGCAGTTCCCGAGCTACACCGAGGTCCGGCTGCGGGTACACCCCCGGCTGCTACCCGACCTGTCCCGAGCCCTCGCCGTGCTCGGCTGGGCATCGGACATCACCTCAGTACCTGCCCACCAGTGCCCGCACGCCCACGAGCCGCAGTGCAGACACGGTCACGACCACACCGATCACAGAGACCCCGAGGGCCTCATCGGCCGCCTCGCAAGAAAGCACGAGGTGGGAGGCGCCGACATGATCACCGTCAGGGTCGAAAACACCTACTCGTGCGGACACGAGTCCGAGTACGCGGCCGTGATCCGTGCGCCCCACGTCGGCGAGAGCGTGGAGGGATGGTTCGACGATGTCGTCCAGCCCGAGACCGGCGACGGTCACGCGTGCGGACCGTCCGAGCACGCGCACTACGAGGCCCTGGTGACTGTCGCTCCGCGCCGCCCCGACCTGCTCGGGCAGAGCCGCACGTGGGAGGGCTGAGGTGGACGACATCGGAGCCCAACGCCTCAACGATGGGCTGACTCCCCGTCAGTCGGCCGAGCGTGCGCTGGGGGGCGCTGCGCGCGTACCGGCCGGACGGGACCTCACCCGAGCGGATCGCCGCGGTGGACGAGCAGGCAGCCGAGGGCGTGGCTGACCTGATCACCGACCTCCTCCACCTGGTGACCGAGGCCGGCTGGGACCCCCGCGAGGTCATGCGCAGCGGCATCAACAACTTCGCTGGCGAAACGGGGACATAGCCAGGTCAGGTATGCCGTGTGTCCGCCCCGGCCAGGGGGCGGACACACGCTGGCATCCCGACCGGCGGGCCGACGATGCCTCGGCCGCGAGGTCCCCCACGGGTGAACCCGCCCCGCTGACGCCTGAGCGCTGCGGCACTCCCATGGCGGGTCCACACCGGGGTGACCACGGCCGATCCCCCTCCGGCCCCCCGGCCGGGCTGCCCGGGACGCGCAGCGCACCCCCGGGCAGCGGGGGCGCACCGCCCGACCAGCGGGTCGGGCGGTCACCGCCAGGGAGAGGCCCCGTTCATGAGACACACCACCACCGACTCGACCGACCGCGTCGACGACCAGCCCGAGACCACCGGTACCCCGGTCGCGCCGGTGACCGCGGAGCTCCTCGGCGATGTCGACGAGCTCGGCGAACTGGCCTGGGCGGACCCCTCCACACTGGTCCTCGAGGTCAATACCCGCACCGACGCCCACCTCGACCCGCACTTCTGCGCCTCGATCCGCGACCGCGGCGTGCGCGAACCCATCAACGTCTACCGCCGCGCCGCCGATGGCGCCCTAGTCGTGCGCAAGGGCCAGCGCCGCACCCTTGCCGCAGTCAAGGCCGGTCTGGCCCGTGTGCGAGTTCTGGTCGAACCCCAGACCCCCGCCACCGACGCCGCCGAGGCCTTCACCGACCCCGCACAGGCCCAGCGTGTCGCCGAGGCCGAGCGAATCATCGACCAGCTCGGCGAGAACCAGCACCGCGCCGGGATCTCCGACGCCGACGAGGTCGCCGCACACCAGCAGCTGCTCGGGCTAGGCATGACGGCGTGGCAGATCGCACGGACCACCCGGACCCCAGCCAAGCGGGTCCGACAGACCACCGCGGTCGCCCGCAGCGCCCGGGCGCTCGAGATCGGGTCCTGTCACGAGCTGGACCTGGTCCAGATGGCGGTGATCGCCGAGTTCGCCGATGACGACACCGCGGTCGAGCAGCTCACCGAGACCGCGCTGACCCGACCGGGACAGCTCGCACACCAGGCGCAGCGGCTGCGCGACGAGCGCGCAGACCGCGCCCGGTGCACAGCGGTGGAGGACCAGCTGCGCGCTTCAGGGGTCACGGTCCTGAGCCGTGACGACGACCGCCTGGACACCGCGTCCTCGATCGCTCGGCTGCGGCCCACAGCGGACGACCCGCAGGGCACCGACCTCACTGAACAGGCCCACCGCGACTGCCCCGGCCACGCCGCCACCGTCATGACCCGCTGGGACTTCGAGCAGGCAGGCAGGATCGCCCAGCCGGTGTGGATGTGCCTGGCCCCCATCGAGCACGGCCACGCCGAGCTCTACGACCGGTCCCAGCCAGGCATCACGACCACTGCGCCGGTCGGGGAAACCGACGAGCAGCGCCAGGCCCGCGAGGACCGCGAGCGGGAAGCCGCGCGCCAGGAACGGCGCACGGTGATCGCGAACAACAAGGCATGGGACTCCGCGCAGATCGTGCGCCGGGACTGGCTGCGCGAGCTGTTCACCCGCAAGGCGGCGCCGAAGGGAGCAGCGATCTTCGTCGCTGCCGAGATCGCCCGGGGCGATCACGACCTACGCCGCGCGATGGAGTCCCGCAACGCCCTCGCCGCGACCCTGCTGGGGTTGGGCGCCGCCTCCCCCCGTGGCGTCTACGGCCTCCACAGTGGGCCGACCCACCCGATCGCCGAAGCCGCCGGCACGTCGAACGCGGCCCGGGCCACGATGCTCTCCCTCGCGGTGGTCCTCGCCGCCTACGAGGACGGCACCCACCGCAACAGCTGGCGTAACCCCAGCCCGGCCACGCGGCGCTACATCACCCAGCTGCGCGAGTGGGGCTACGACCTGTCCGACGTCGAGCAGCTCGTCATCACCGACCAGACCGGCGCCACCGAGACCACACCGCGGGATGCCACCGTCCCGGACCCCACTACCGAGGCGGACTCCGCCGAGAACGGCGGTGTAACCGACAGCGCCGGCGAGGCAGCGGCCGAGGACCAGACAGCGGACACCACCGAGCCCGACACCGCAGCGACCGGCACCGCGGCAACCGCCGAGGGCGGGACTGAAACCACGGCGGAGGCCGCCGCGAACAGCGAGGCCGCCGCGAACGGCTGACCGCACGGTCACCGCAGGGGCGAGACGCCCGCGGGCGTCTCGCCCCTGCGCCCGACCGCGCTGTATCCGCAGTTCCCCTACGTCGTACAGGAGCACACATCGTGGACATCTCCATCGACCTGCTCGCCGCCGTCCTCGCCGAGACCGACACCGACCACTGGCGGCGGCGTTCGCACCACGAGCAGGCCCGCTACATCACCGCAGCCCTCAGCCTCGGCACCGCCCACCCCGGCCCACGTGCCGCCCCGCCCGGGCGCGCCGCCGAAGCCGAGCACACCATCGAGGAATGGGTCTGCCGGGCCGAGCGCCACGACCTGGCAGAGGACGAGCAGCACGCGCTGCAGAGCCTGCTCACCACCTACGGCCTCTCCGGCGGAACCATCCCGTCGCCCTGGGGGCGTGCCCTCGGTGAGCTGATCGCGGTCACCGGGCCCACTCACCGGCGAGCGCTGGCCCGCGCGTTTCCCGATTGGATCGTCTGGGCCGAAGCGCTGGAGACCCCCGGGCTCCGACAGCGGCTCCTCGCCGCCGTCGATAACGCCTAAGCACCGACGGACCAGAACGTGTGGCGCTGCGGTCCGGCGCGCGACGCCGCAGGCCGGTGGAGCTCGTGCCAGATCGCCCGGAGGTCAGCACAGCACGGCGTGGTTCGCGGCGATGGACGCCTGCCGACACCGACCGGGTGGGACGGGCCTCGCTTCGATCGGACCCGCTTCGCGGGTTCCCGCCCGGTCGGGCCAGCGGCAACCCCCGCCGCCCCCTGCGGGGCCACACCGCACCGCGCTGAGGCAGAGCCGCGATCCAGCGCAAACCCCACCGATCCGCGGAGGCCCCGTTGACCAGTACAAACACCCCCACCACCAGCGAGGCGGCCCTGACCCTGGACCGGCTGCAGACCCACCCGATCGTCGTCGACGGCCTGCGGGTGAGCGTCGCGTCGGATCCGCACCGGATCCGGCTGGTCGTCGCCGACGACGACGGCGCGGTGGAGTTGCGCTGGCTCGACCCGCGCAACGCGTCGGGGCCGTTCGGGCCCTCGGTGGTGCTGCACTCGGCCCACCCGGTGGGCCCCGGCCGCCTCTACGAGGAGATCGGAGAGGACTGCGAGCTCACCGGGGACGAGGTCACCGTCGGGATCTGCTACCCCGACACCGTCGTCGCGGACGCCGTCCGATGCGACCTGCAGCCCCTGCTCGAACCCGGCGTCGATCTCGCGCCCGTGGTCGCGGTGCTGGCCGGCTACCACCGCCGCTGCCTCAACCGCTGACAACCCGCCGCGGGGCCCCGCTCCCGGCGGGGCTCCGCGCCGCCCGCACCCCGCCAGCCTACTGCCCGAGAGGGGTTCGCCCATGCACACCATCGCCGTCACCGAGGACCAGTTCACCGCCGCGCTGCACGCCGTGGCCGGTGAACGCGGCCTGAACTGGACCTACCCCGGCATCGACACCGACCCCGAGGCCTACGTCGACCCCGCCGATCAGCACCCGCTGTTCGCCGAGAACAGCGGCGAGAACGGTGTGCCGTCGTGCCGCTACGTCAGCGCCGACGGCCACCGGGCGATGTGCCTGATCGGCGCCGCCCTGCACCGCGCCGGGATGCCGTTGCACCTGTTGGCCGACCACGAGGGCGCCCTGGCCGACGCCGTCCTAGACCTGCTGATCGTCCCCACCCTGCCCCACGCTGTGACGGCCGCGGCCCGCGCCGCGCAGAACGCCCAGGACGACGGCCGCACCCTCGGCGACGCCCTGACCGCCTACCACTCGGTCCTCATCAGCACCCGGCTCTCGACCATCGCCGACCGCGCACCGGCCGCCATCAGCTGATCCTGCCGCGGCCGGCCGGCCGAGCGGACGGTTGCCCCACTCGCCCGGTCGGCGCCGTGACCACCCACCGGCGCCCGCCGGACGCCGTCGCCACCCCTCGACGACCGACCGGAGGCCACGCATGACCACGACCGCCCACAGCCCGCGATACCCCGCCTGGGGCGAGCGCATGACCGACGACACCGTGTCCTACTGGGAGTCCTTCGCCTCCGCGCTGTCCTACTACCTCGACTGGGAGCAGGAATCGCGCATGGGCAAACAGGCCCGCTACATCGCTGACGTCCCGGCCATCAACCACGACGACGTGCGCGTCGTCGTTCGCCACGGCGGGCGGTGCGCACCGTGCGTGCTGCTGCCCGACGACATCGTGCGGGCGCTGAACGTGGCAGCCAGGCAGGGATGGCAAGAGATCCCGGACGTGGCCTACGGGTTCGGGCAGTACCAGCCCGTGTGGTCGCCCGCCTACCGCGTGATGCTGACGGTCTTCGAGGTCATGGCCCAACACCGCGACCCGCACCCCGGCGGCGACCGCCCGCTCGCCACGTTCGGGCAGCGCACAGGCCGGCCGACCTGCACACCGTGCGTATTCATCGGCGGCTACTCCACCTGGGACTACGACGCCCAGGACTGGCGCGACCGTGCCAGCGACGACCAGCGCCTGTTCCTGCACCAGTTCCCCGCACTCGACGATCACGGTCTGTCCTGGGCCGGATGAGCGGCGACGGCCCCGACCGACGACGGCGGCCCGACCGCCACCTCGGCCTCGCGGGAGCGATCAACAGACCGACACCCCGACGTATGGAGATGCTCATGCCATCCCACCGGCCCAACACCGACCGGACCAACGACACCCAACCGCGCTCGGCGGCCAGCCCCGGGCAGCTCAACCGGGCCGCCGAGTTCCTGCCTCAGACCAGCGACGATCAGCTGCCCGCGGTGAGGGTCGGTGACGCCTTGGTTTTCGCCTACTGGAGCGACGACGGGGCGCTGCACGTATCGATCGACACCACCGACCTCGGCGAGCGCTACCCGAACACTCCGCCGCTGCGGGTCATGCTCAACGACGGCCTCCTCTACCGGCGCACCATCACCGGGGCGACCTTCGCGGCTGAGACTGACGCAGTGCCGCGCGTGCAGGACCTCGGAGACGAGGAGTTGTTCCAGCACCTGGCCCTGGCCGAGCATGCCGAGCTACACGGTGCGAGTGGGCTGGCCTACCCGGTGGCCACGCTCGCCGCCGAAGTCGAGAGCCGGATCCCCGGAGCCCTCGAACGGCTCGCCCAGCACTTCGCCCATCACGACACCACCGACGTCGTGCGCGCCTGGTTCAGCACGCCGGCTCGCCTGCTGCTGACTGTCGCACGCACCGCGTAACCCCCGACGCGTCGGTACGACCTCGGCAACCAGGCCTCCATATCCATATGGGGCGCCGCCCCGGGCTATCTGCAGGGCCCGGCTCCTCCTACCTCGCGCGAGATCACCTGCTCGGCCTGAACAGCGAACTATCGCCTGGGTCTGACCACCGGAGCAGGACGGTCGCACACGTGCGGGCACGCGTGGTCAGAGCCCGGGGTTGGGAGACGCCCGGAGGTCAGCACAGCACGGCGTGGTTCGCGGCGATGGACGCCTGCCGACACCGACCGGGTGGGACGGGCCTCGCTTCGATCGGACCCGCTTCGCGGGTTCCCGCCCGGTCGGGCCAGCGGCAACCCCCGCCGCCCCCTGCGGGGCCACACCGCACCGCGCTGAGGCAGAGCCGCGTCACCAACCAGCACCGACCACTCCGAGAGGCACCCCATGAACGAGATCACCCTGACCGGGAACATCGGCCAGATCCGGCCCCTGGTCCGAGGCAAGGCCAACGGCACCGCAATCCTCAACTTCTCCCTCGCTCTCAGGCAGCGCGAGCGCGACCCGAACACCGGGCAGTGGCGTGACGCCGAGCCCGCCTGGCAGCAGGTGACCGCTTTCGGCAGGCTCGCCGAGAACGTCTACAACTCGGTGGAGTCCGGTACCCGGGTGACAGTGACCGGCCGGCTCACCGACGACTCCTTCACACCTGCCGGGGAGACCCGCCGGGTCGTGCGCACCACCCTGCACGCCGACACCGCCGGGGTCGAACTCAGCTTCGCGACAGCGACCGTCCACAAGAACGGGCGTCCCGCTTCGACCACCGCGCCTGAGGTCATCGCCCCTTGACCCCAGTCGTGGGCGACGCCCGGGCGCCGCCCACGACTGCGCCCGGCCCCTCGGGCTCGTCCACCCCCGTGACCACACCGCACAGCGCCGGGCCTGCTCCGACCGACCGCGACCCAGGCCCGGCCTGTGCACCCGCCACCGCAGCATCTGACCGTGGCAGCGACACGGATTCGCCGGAGTCGCTGCAGATGTGCAGATCGACTACCGCAGGGACGGACGGATCCCGGGCCGGCCAGGCACCGGTCCCTAAACCACGCGAGGAGCACAAGATGACCGTCACGACCAGCGCCGACAGCACCCACACTGCTGGGGAGCGATGCGATGGTGCGTACGACACCGGTGCCCGGACCAGACGGGAGGACACGGCGCGCATGCCGCGAGGAGCTCGTCCGCGCCTCGAACGTGAGGTGGCGCGGCTGCGGCAGGTCGCGCTCGACGCCGCGACCGCCGGTCTGTTCGTGTTCCCGGTCCGGGCCGGCACGAAGGTCCCGGCCTTCCACGGCGAGACCCGGTGCCGGCGCCGTGGAGTGTGCGCCGAAGGACACCAGGGCTGGGAGCAGCGCGCGACCCGCGACCGCGTCCAGATCCGGCGCTGGTGGTCGAACACCACCAGATGGAACGTCGGTGTGGCGTGCGGGCCCTCCGGCCTCGTGGTGATCGATCTGGACACCAGCACCGAGCCGATCCGGGCATGGGGCGGGGCCACCACCGGACGGGAGGTCCTCGACCAGCTCGCCGCCCGGCACGGCGAGACCCTCCCCGACACCTACGCGGTGCGCACGCCAACTGATGGCGAGCACCTCTACTTCCGGGTGCCCGAGGGGCTCCAGCTGCGCAACACGATCGGCGGGCACGGTCACAGCCTCGGCCCGCTGATCGACACCCGCGCCGGGGGCGGATTCGTCGTCGGCGCCGGCAGCATCCGCCCCGAAGGTGCGTACCAGGTCGCCGAGCACGGACAGGTCGCCGAGCTACCCACCTGGCTGACCACCCTGCTCACCCCGCCGCCGCCGAGCTCGCTGGCCACACCGGCGAGGAGACTGTCGACCAAGCGCGCGAACGCCTACATCGCCGCGATCCAGGCCGACGAACTGGACAAGGTCGAACACTCCCAGGCGGGCACGCGGCAGATCACCCTGCTCGGCGCCGCCCGGGTCCTCGGCCAGCTTGTCGGCGGTGGGGAGCTCGACGCCGACAACGCTCACGCGGCTCTGCTCGACGCCGCCCGGGTACACATCGGGGTCGCGGGGTTCACCCGTGTCGAGGCCGAGCGCACCATCGCCCGTGGGATGACCTTCGGGATGCGCGCCCCGCGCACCATCGACCGCGGCACCGCCGGCGCCGACAACCACGTCGACGAGGCGTAGCCCACGCGATGCTGAACTACCCGACAACGCGGTGCGGATGAGGTAGGGAGAGCCGATATGACCTTCAGACGCGGGCGGGCGCCGGTCTCCGGACACCGACACGGCCAGCACGCGGTGTCTCGGACGCGGGTGCGGCTGGCCGGGCGCGAAGTCGCGTTGTGGCAGCTACGCCGCGCACCCAGTGTCTACCGAGCGGTGGTCGAGCAGGCCAAGATCATTGACGGCTGTGCGTGGTGCCTGTGCACTGACCCCGCCCCGCGGCTGGTGATCCGCCACCGCGCAGGGGTCTACTACCTGGCCTGTTGGCCCAGCGGTGGAGAAGAGCACGCCCGCGACTGCGAGTTCCACAACACCACCGGCCAGTGGTCCGGGCGAAGCCAGTACCAGGACGGCGCGCTGCAGGAAACTGACGACGGCAGCGCGAGCGTGGCGTTGTCGCTGCCACTACACGTTCGCACGAGCGACCCCGCGGCGTCGGGCACCACCTCGAGCCCCCGCGATGCCGGGGCGGCGCGGTCACGGATGGGCCTGCTCGGGCTGCTGCACTACCTGTGGGAACGCGCCGACCTGACCCGCTCAAGCCCACCCGATAACCCCAGATCCGGCCGGCGTGGGTGGGCCAGGTGCAGTCCGCTCGTTCGAGCCGCGACCGACGGGGTGACCTCAGCCGGCCTGCCGCTGAGCTGGTGCTGCTACGTGATCCCACCGTTCGACCCCGCGCACCCTGACCAACACGATGCGGCGTTCACCCGGTTCACCGACCGGATGGTCGAGCGCAACGGGATAGTGCAGCGGGGGCTGCTGCTCGGCGCGGTCCGTTCCTGGACCCCGACGCCCTACGGACAGCGCTGCGACCTGCGCCATCACCGAGCACCGATCTTCTTCTCCACCGCGCTGCACAAGCGCATCCGCCGGGCCGCGGCGCCGGCGATGACCGACCAGCGCCCGGCCGGCAGCGAGCAGGTGATACTCGCCCTGGTCTCGCGCAGCGACCAGGGCAACCTGTCCGCGGTCGGCGCCGCGGTGATGCTGACCAACGCCGACTTCATCCCGGCCGACTCCACACACGAGGTCGTCATGGCCGATGCCCTGACGGCGGCGAAACGGACCTTCGTTAAACCCCTGCGCTACGACGGTGAGGCCGCGGTCCTGCCGGACTTCGTCCTCACCGACACCGATCCGGCGACCCTCGTCGAGGTCTGGGGCATGCTCGACCGCGAGGACTACACCGCGCGCAAGCAGGCGAAGATCAGCCACTACCGGAGCACGGACACACCGCTGATCGAGTGGGACGTCCGCGATCGGTTACCGGACCTGCGCCTGCACACCGCGACCTGACCGCGCCTCGCCGAGGTCAACCCCGCACTGGGGCAGTCGACCACTCCACACCGGAACGGGTTCGCGTGGTCCTCCGGTGGTCGGTGCGTCTGGATCGCCCGAAGGTCAGCACACCCGGCGGGGGCGGAGCACCGATGCCTGCTGCCGACCCGTCCGGGTGAGACTGCCGGGGGCTGCTGTTACCGAGGTGGTCGGCGGTGTGTGGGCCTGTTGCGTGCGGCAGTGGCGGTCACGAGGTGGTCGGGGTGGGTCGGGCCGGGTCGCGCCGCGACGGCCGGGGTCGAGGGGGCCGAGTCAGCTGGGGTCGGGTTCGCAGTCTCACCCGGACGGGCCAGCAGCAGGCCCCGCTGTCCCTTCGGGACCCCCACCGGGCGTGCTGAGGCTGCGCCGCGTTCCAGCCGCACCGACCACCGGAGGACCGCCATGCCTGCCGCCATCTTCGACTCCCTCGACATCGCCGACGGCTACACCGAGCGCGACGCCCGGATCTTCCGCTCACTGGCCGCGGACTGGGAGTCCGCCGGCCCGGTGGAGGCCGATGGCTCGGGCATCGCCGAAGGCGAGGAGCCGCCCTTCTGAGGGCGGTCCGCCCTCCGGGGCCCGCCCGCCGGGCGGGCCCCTTCCCGTGTGCGCGTGAGGAGGTCCGGCTGATGCCGATCGAGATCCACCAGACCTACAGCACGAAGATCCGGCCGGGGGACTGGCTGCCGACCGACACCATCGACCGGATCCGCCACGACGAGTACGGCGTGCCCGTGCGGGTGGAAACCAACCGCCGTACGCGGGTGGTCGCGGTAGAGAACCGGGCCGCGACCACCCGCGGGGTCGATGGCCACGAACCGGTGACCCTGGTGCTCGACGGAGGGGCCGTCCTCGAGGCCCGCCCGGACCGCAAGATCGTCGTTGTCCGCGAGACCGCACCGGTCACCTGAGCGAACGCAGTTGCGTGGCCCCCCGCGGGAGGGCCAGCGCGGCGTGGCGGATTCCGGTGCGGTGCGCCCAAGCCGGGCGGAGTGTCAGCCGGGAGGGGCGACCGGCGGCCGGGTGGGGGCGCTCAAGGCCGCGCCGGGCCGTGAACCCCGGTGGACCGCCTTCGGCGGGAGGTGGGCCTGCCGGCCCTAGAGCTGAGCACGGCCTCACTCCACGTAAAGGGCGCTCCGCTGGCGCTCCGCGTCGCCACGGCGACAGCCCTGGCGGGCTGCCCTTGACGTCGAGCCTCGGAGGCCGAGCGATCGCCGCGAAGCGGCAGCGGGGACGACGCCCGCTGCCCCTCACGGGCCAGCAGCCCCACCCACCCCGATCACCCACCGCCAGCGACGGAGAGGCACCGCGATGACCATTGCCAGCGAGACCACCAGCACCGACGATGTCGACAACACCGGCGCTGTGATGACTGCGGCGGCCGCGGAGCTCAGCGTCATCGCCGAGATCATCGAGCGTGGCGCGGTGCGCGGCGCGCGTGCTCGTCTTGCCCGCCTGCTCGACAGCGTCGACGCGCCGACTCGACTGCTGATGGTGCGTTGCGTGGAGGCGCTGGAGGCCGAGCACCCGACAACGGCCCTTCACCGGCTGCGCGACGAATGGCGTCGGGCCGACGAGGACGGGCGCGCACTGGTGCAGGCGCTCGCGCCGACCGCGGAACGGCGCGCGGAGAAGGCCCGCGATGCCGCGCGCATCGCAGAGGACAACCGCGCCAAGGATCGCGACCGGGCGGCCCGCCGCGCGCGGAACCTGACCAGCCGCCGCGCCAACCCACGCGAGCGGCGCGACCCGCGCACGGTCGAGTCCGACACGGTGGCCCGGCGCTACTTCGCCGACCGGGTCGAGCCGAGCACCGAGGAGGACGAGCGGCAGCGTGATGACCGGATCGACTACGACCGGGCCGCGCTGGCGCCGATGGCCGGGCTCGGGTGCGTGGCGTGTGGAGTGGAACGCTCAGCCACCGACCGGCGCCGCGCCAATGACGATGGACTGTGCCAGGACTGCCGTGAGGACGGCGTTCCCGGCATCGCGATCCCGGCCGCGGACGCGGACGCGCGGGCAGTGCTGTTCGCCCGGTGCGACTACATCGCGGCGACCTCGACCAGCCCGAACGAGCGCGATGCCCGGATGAGGCGCGATTGGCGGGCGATGCGACGGACCGACCAGTTCGCCGTGGTCGACTGGCGCGAGGCGCAGGGCATGTGACGGCGTCGGGCCCCACCGGCACGGTCGTGCGGGACCGCGCCGGTGCCGGGTGGCGCTCAGGGCCGCGCCGGGCCGCGCGCGGAGCGGACCCGCCTTCGGCGGCACAGCATCATCCGCGACGACGCAGCAGCCAGGCCTGGCCTGGCCTGCCGCGGTTGCCATAGGTCAGGTAGTCGCTGCACTGCCACACGGACCTCGTAAGGGGTCAGTCCTCGACCGACTGGACGGAAGGGCCTGAGACGGAGGGGACCGGCGGACCCTCCATCTCACGTTCGGCGTCGATGGCCGGGGAAGCGTCCTTGGCCGGAGCCGGGGTAGCGGCGCCGCCGGGCTCGCCACCGGCGCGTGCGGGTCCCTCGGGTGCCGGTGTCGTTGAGTCCTGGCCGGCCGGCTCATCGGCACGAGCTCGCTTGAGCATCGCGCGGACACGTTTGACCGGCAGTTCGAACAGCGCGGCAAGGTCCTCCGCGCTGCGCCGGCCCCGGCCGTCGACGTGCAGCTCGACCAGCACTGCGCACTGGTCGGCCGTGACGGCGTCAAGTTGCTCGCGCGCGTCGGTCATCACCTGCTCCCGTCGACGATCGAGTTCGGCGATGGCATCGGCACGTTCGCGGTCGATCTCCGTGACCCGAAGCTGGGCATGCGCGTAACGAGCGAACGCTACTTCCTCCCGCTGGCGCTGCTGCTGCTGGTCACGGTCGAGCTGATCTCGCTTGGCCAGCATCCCCGCGATGTCGTCTCGCTCCTGGCGTGATTGCCGCATTCTCTGCCTGGCCATGACTGCTTGCCCCCTCAGTCCGCGTTCCCTGCGCGGGTTCTATCCCGCCCTGACAACATAATGGAAAGTACACGGCAAGTGATCTCGTTTGACAGACGAGGTGGGGGCGGCCGTCGGGTGCATGAGTCCGCCCCCCGCTCGGGCACACGCTGCCCGGGCGTGTGGCGGTCGGTGCCTGGCATGTGGCCGTGACCCTCGCGGCGATCGAGAGGGAGTGTGGCCGTGCCAGCACAGCGAGAGGACAGGGCGTGTCGGCCGTGGCGGTCACCTAGTCCGGTGCGCCGTCGTGGAGTGCCACCGGCAGGACGGCGGCGGCGACCTGCCCGCGGCTGCGCGCGCGCCAGATGGTCGGCAAGGTCGCGGCGGTTCAGATCCACACCGGTGGCCACGCAGACCGCGAGCTGATCGTCCAGGGCTCGGATTGCCGACACCCAGCCGGGCGGGACCGCCGGGCCCAGATCGCCGGCGTAGAGCACCTCGCCGGCCGTGCCAATAGTGATCCCTCCATCGGGGTGCGGCATCTCCACCGACCAGCCGGGCGGGCGCGGGAGGGCGCGGACCGCGCTCGGATGAGTCTCGGTCAATAGTGCCCAGCCGCGCCCCAGCATGGCGGAGACCAGCACGCTGACCAGCTCTGCGCCCCGATGCGGATCGGCCGCCCAGATGTCGCGGCTAAGCGCAAGCGTCAGGGTCGCCGCCACCTCACCGGTGCGCTCGTCGTGGACTACGCCCGGCGAGGCCAGCAACGTCCCCATCGGGTCGTCCGCGTTCACCGGCCGCAGCTCCTCCTCGCGCTCGTCGCCGTCCCGCACGTCGCCTTCGCTCCCCGTCGCCGATCGTCTGTGGAACGACAGTAGAACGACAGCGGGTCGGCGCCACGAGATGGCAGTCCCGCGACGCCCTGGTGCACGCTGACCGCAGTTCGCGGATCGAGATCAATTCCGTCTCGGGTAACCGTTCGTCACGTCGATCATCGCGGGCCAGCTACAGGAACTCGGTGCTGCGTTGGTGCCTGCGGTTCACGCTGCCTTCCGGGTGGCGGGAAGCTCCGCGAGTACCTCGGCCGGCGTGCGGTCGCGAGGCCCGCGGTTGTATGGGAGCGCGGACAGGAACGACGCCATTGTGCAGCTGTCTGTGAGCGCGGAGACGGTGAGTCCGGCCCCGATTCCGCCGGCGAGCAGACGTGCCCTCGGCGCACGCAGTCCCGCGGTCAGTCCTGCGAGCACGAGCGTTCCGGCGACGAGACGGACCTGGCGCTCCAGCGCCCACCGGGCGCGGCCACGCACAACGTCCCCGCCGACACCGGAGTACGCGGAGATGCCGCCGGTGAGGATATGCACGCGCTCGGATCCGACCCCGGCGAGACGCTGGTGAGCCTGCGCGGCCCGCGTCCCGGACTGGCAGACGAGGACGACTTGCCGGTCGAAGTGAGCGGCGAGCTGCTCGGTGTGCTCATTGACCATGTCCAGCGGCACGTTGTAGGAACCGCGGATGTGCACGGTCTCGAACTCCGTGGGGCTTCGCACGTCGATGACGGTCACGGTGTCGGGATCGCCGAGCCAGTCGCGAACGGTGCGTGCGTCGACGTGGCGGGGGCTGGCGTGGGCCACAGGGGCGTCCTTGTCGGTAGGGGTCGTGGGATGGATGGTCGCTGAGCCGGCCGCCGCGGTCGGGCCCGGGTCGGCGAGATGGCCGAGTCGAGGCGCACTCACGGGCGGACGTTGACGGTGGCCATCATTCCGGCGTCCTCGTGGTCGAGGATGTGGCAGTGGTAGACGCTGCGCCCGGAATACGTGGTGAACGGGATGCGGAGCCGGACCCAGCCGCGGGCCGGGACGAGCACGACGTCCTGCGGCACCCCGGTCGGTGGGGTGGCGTCGCTGGACTCGAGCACGGTGAACGGCCAGACGTGCAGGTGGAACGGGTGCGCGAGCGGGCCGGGATTGGTGATCGTCCATTCCTCGGTGGAGCCCAGGGCGATGGTCTGGTCGTCGCGCTTGGGATCGAAGGCGCGGCCGTCGATGGTGAAGGCCATCCCGCCTGCGCCCATGCCCATCTGGAAGGTGATCTGCCGCCGCCCGGTCACCGGCCCTGGGGCGGGCGCCTCGGCGAGCAGTGCGGTGGGCAGCGGCGGTGCGGTGACCGGCGCCCCGGCGGTGACCATGGTGGCGAGGGTGACGGGCCCGCTGCTCGCGGCGGCGCCGCCCATCATCGCGCCCATGCCACCACGGTCGACGGCGTCGGCGATCAGCGGGTAGCGGCCGGTGCCGGTGGGGCGGACGATCACGTCGGCCCGGTTGCCCGGGGCGAGCATCACCCGGTCCGCGTCGACCGGGGCGGGCAGGAACGTGCCGTCCTGGGCGACCCGGACGAGCTGGTGCCCGTCGAGGCGGATGCTCAGTACCCGCGACACACAGCCGTTGACGACCCGCCAGCGCTGCGTCCCGCCGGGAACGGCGGGGATGACGGGCTGGTGCTGGCCGTTGACCAGGACCAGCTCGCCTTGGCGGCCCATCGCCCGGTCCATCGCGCTCACCTCGACCAGCCCGCCGTCACCGTCGAGGGTGGTGTCGGTGACCAGCAGCACCCGGTCCTCGACCACCGCCAGGTCGGGGTCGGCGCCCGCCGGGGCGACCAGCAGCGCACCGGCGAGCCCGCCGAAGATCTGATCGGCCACCATGCCGTGGTGGTGCGGGTGGTACCAGAAGGTGCCGGCCGGGTGATCCTCCGGGATCCGGTAGAGGTAGTCGAACGAGGTGCCGGGGTCGACCCGCAGGAACGGGTTGTCGCTGTTGCCCTCTGGGGACACCCGCAGCCCGTGGGTGTGCAGGTTGGTGGGCTCGTCGAGCCGGTTGGTCAGGCGCACCGCGAGCTCGTCACCGGGGTGCACCCGCAGCGTCGGCCCGGGTGCGGTGCCGTTGAAACCCAGGCCCTGGGTGTCCCGACCGGCCAGCCGCACCCCCGCCGCGGCGGTGAGCTCGACCTGCAGCCGCCCGCCCGCACTGTCCAGGACCTGCGGTTGGCGCAGCTCTGCGCCGGTGTCGGCGGGCCGCAGCCGGCTGCCCGTACCGGAGCCGATCCAGCCCGTCGCACCGGTGGCGACGGCGGCGGCGCCGAGCCCGCCCAGGACGATCGCGCGGCGCCGGCTGATCGGTGCCGGGGTCACGCCAGCTCGTCGCGGCGCTTGCGGTACTCGTCGTCGTCGATCTCGCCGCGGGCGTAGCGCTCGTCGAGGATCTGCCGTGCCGAGGTCGGCCCCGCCGCCGCGGCGGTGTCCGCGCCGGGTCGGCGGTTCTGGGTGAGCCGGTAGGCGAGGTAGCCCAGCAGCACCAGGCCGATCAGCACCAGTACCGGCCAGATCCAGAACCATCCCATCATCGAGCCGTCCATCATGGTCGTTCCACTCCCGTCGTCTCGTCGTGCCTGTTTTGGTCTGCGGGTCAGTCGCTGGTGAGTGCGTCGAGTGCGGCCCGGATGCGTACCCCGGCCTCGTCCGCGACGGGGCGCAGGTCTTCGCGTTCGGGGATGGTGACCATGACCTGCGGGTCCAGGGCGGAGACGATGCTGCGGTCGTCGCCGTCGGCGCGGACCACGACGTTGCAGGGCAGCAGCAGCCCGATCTGCCGGTCGACGTCGAGGGCGCGGTGGGCGAGCTGGGGGTTGCAGGCGCCCAGGATGACGTAGGGCTCCATGTCGTGGTCGAGCTTCTCCTTGAGGGTGGCGCGGGCGTCGATCTCGGTGAGCACCCCGAACCCCTGCTCGGCCAGGGCCGCCTTGACCGCGGGGACCGCCTGGTCGTAGGGCAGATCCAGGGTGATCGTCATGCTGTAGTCCATTGCGAATGCTCCATTCGTCAAGTTGTCGGTCGTGTGTGTGTCAGCCGCTGCTCAGTGCGGCCGGGGCGAGCAGCGCGGCGGCGGCGACGCCGACCGCGACGGCCAGGATCAGGTAGGCGAACCCGCGCCGCAGCGCCGCGGCCGGGAGCTGGTTCGCCACGCGCCCGGCGGCCAGCGACGCGAGCAGGGCGGCGCCGGCGAACACGGCGATCACGCCGTAGTCCACGCTCGCGGCGTCGGCGGCGTGCGCGGACAGCCCGGCCAGCGAGGTGATCGTGACGATCACCAGCGAGGTGGCGATGGCCTCTGCGGCGCTCAGCCCGAGCAGCAGGGTCAGGGCGGGAACGATGAGGAAACCGCCCCCCACCCCGAACAGCCCGGTCAGCACCCCGACCCCGGCGCCGGCGGCGAGCGCCTTGGGCAGGCAGCTGCGCCAGTCGACCCGCCCGTCGCGGATCCGACACGCGCCGCCGGTCGCCTCCTCGGGGTTGCCGCGCAGCATCCGGGCCGCGACGACGACCATCAGCACCGAGAACGCCACCAGCAGCCACCGGTCGGCGATCAGGCGGCCGAGCGCGGCCCCCGCGAACGCGGTGGGAATGCCCGCCGCGCCGAACACCAGCGCTACCGGCCACCGGATCATGCCGGACCGCAACCTCGCTGCCACGCCGCCGGCCGCCGACACGGACACCACCAGCAGCGACCCGAACACCGCGGCCGCCACCGGTTGGCCGACCCCGTAGACCAGGGCCGGGACGGCCAGGATCGAGCCACCCGCACCGAGCAGCCCCAGCGCGGCGCCGATGACCAGGCCGAACACGCCGGCGAGGATCACCGTGCCCGCCTTGGGCCACGGGTCCGGGACCTGCTCACGAGGTGGGTGTCAGCGGGACACCGGCATCCGCGGCGTCGTCGAACATGTCGTCGATGACCACCACCGTCCGCCCGGCGCGGGCCAGCAGCGACGCGGCCGCGGTGGCGCGGTAGCCGCTGCCGCAGTGCACCCACACCGCGCCGTCGGGCACCTCGGCGAGCCGGGCGTCCAGCTCGGGCAGCGGGACGTGCACCGCGCCGCGGACGTGCGAGGCGGCCCACTCGGTGCCCAGCCGGACGTCGAGGACCACCTGAGCGGGCGGCAGGTCCGCGACCCGCCGACCGGACAGCTCCGCGGCCAGGTCGGCGAAACTCGCGCTCGGCAACCCAGCCAGCTGGGCCGCGTCGGCCAGGTCCCCGGGCTCACCGGTGGCGGCGGCCACGACGTGGTCGACGCCGATACGGACCAGCTCACGCTGGGCCTGCGCGACCTGCGCGCGGTCCTCACCGAGCAGGGTGATCGGTGCGTCGTGGGGGGCCATCCAGCCCAGCCAGGTCGCCATCGGCCCGTCCAGGCCGAGGCTCACCGTTCCGGTGAGGTGCGAGTCGAGGTAGGCCTTGCGGTGGCGCAGGTCGACCACCCACTCCCCGTCGGCCAGGCGGCGCGCCAGCTCGGCCGGGTCGGCGATGGTCGGCGGGCGCAGGTCGACCGGCGCCGGTCCGGCGGTGTTGAGCGCGCCCATGTGCGCGTAGTAGGCGGGGTAGGCACCCAACCCGGCCAGCGTGTGGCGGACGAACTCGTCGCGGGCCAACCGCAACACGGGATTGACCTCCTTCTCGTGCCCGACCGTGGAGTCGTTGCCCGAGGCGGGGCTGGCGGTGCAGAAGCTGCCGAACCCGTGGGTCGGCCACACCTGCGCCCCGTCGGGCAACACGTCGGCCATCGACGCGGCCGAAGCATGCTGGGCCCGAGCCAGCGCCTCCGCGTGCTCGTCACCCAGCAGGTCGGTACGCCCGGTGGTGCCGTAGAGCAGCGACCCGCCGGTGAACACCCCCTGCGGCCCGTCCGGGCCCTCCAGCACGTAGGACAGGTGATGGAAGGTGTGCCCCGGGGTGGCCAGCACCCGCAGCCGCAGCCGCGGCGAGGCCTCCAGCACGTCACCGTCGACCACGCCGGTGCGGGCGAACGCCAGATCGTCGCGCGCCGACATCACATAGGCCGCGCCGGTGAGGCGGGCGAGCTCCAGCCCGCCGGAGACGTAGTCGTTGTGCACGTGGGTCTCCACGACGTGCGAGATCCGCACCCCGAGCCGCCCGGCCAGGGCCAGGACCCGGTCCACGTCTCGCTGCGGGTCGACCACCACCGCCACCTCCCCGTCGGTGGCCAGGTAGCTGCGGTCACCCAGCGAGGACGTTTCGATCACGTTGACGTCGATCACGACAGATCTCCTTCGTTTCGTCGGTTCGATCGGACTGGCGGGGCGCTCATCGGGCCCCGGTGTCCACCGGGCGCCCGGAGCTGATCCAGCCGGCGGTCCCGCCGGCCACCGACACCGGCTGCGCGCCGGCAGCGGCCAGCGCCTGCGCCGCCTGGGCGCTGCGACCCCCGGACTGACAGATCACGTACAACTCCTGCCCGGCATAGCGGCCCGGATCGGTGATCACCCGCTCCAGCGGCATGTTCACCGCCCCAGGTACGTGGCCCGACACGAACTCCTCATGGGAGCGCACATCCACCACGGCCATGTCCTCACGACGTCCCGCCGCGAACTGCTCCACGTCCATCTCGCGCATCGACACGATGCAACACCTCCTGGTCACGGATACCCGGTGGGGTATCCAGGAAACACACTTCTGCCTTGGCTGCTACCCACGGCTACGCCACGGGAGGTCGGGGCTCGCGGATCAGGCCAGCGACAGGAACAGCTTCTCCAGCTCGTCCTCGGTCATCGGCGGCTGCTCACCCCGGTCCCGGGCCGCCTGGCAGTGCCGCATCCCACTCGCGACGATCTTGAAACCCGCCCGGTCCAGAGCACGGGAGACCGCGGCCAGCTGGGTCAGCACCTCCGCGCAGTCCCCACCCCCCTCGATCGCCCGGATCACGCCGGCCAGTTGGCCCTGCGCGCGTCGCAACCGGACCAGAGCGTCGCCCACCAGGGCGGGAGTCATCTCCATGTCGCCACCTCCACTCTCACCAACATACCCCCGGGTGTATCTGTTCCGGGTCGCACCTCGTGCGTGCGCGGTTGGGGGTGTGTGTCGGGAAATGATCGTTCGCGAGACACTCGCGGAGCAGGTCGGTTCCTGCAGGTCGCGTTTGTAACGGAACCCGTGTCCGCGCCTGCGTAACGCATTCGCGGGTTCGCGATACGGTGCGGGTGTGCGCATCGGCTACGCCCGGGTCTCGACCCGTGACCAGCATCCCGAAGCTCAGCACGACGCGCTGCGCGCGGCTGGCTGCGAGCAGGTGTTCGTCGACCGGGCCTCGGGCAAGCTCGCGCGCCGTCCGGAGCTCGATCAGGCGCTGCTCGTCGTACGGGCCGGTGACCAGCTGGTGGTGACCAAGCTGGACCGGTTGGGCCGTTCGCTGGAGCACCTGATCGAGCTGGCCCGCACGCTGCAGCAGCGTGGTGTCGATCTGGTGGTGCTCGATCAGGGTGTGGATACCTCCACCGCGGTCGGGCGGATGTTTTTCCAGGTGCTCGGCGCGATCGCCGAGTTCGAGGCCAGCCTGCTCTCCGAACGGACCAAGGACGGCCTGGAGGCCGCGCGTGCTCGCGGGCGTACCGGTGGGCAGAAACCGAAGCTCGGGGCGCGCCAGGCGCACCTGGCACGGCTGATGTACGAGGAAACCGGTGCGGACGGGCGGCGCCGCTACACCGTGGCCCAGATCGCTGCCGAGTTCGGGGTCAGCCGGCCCACGATCTACCGCTACCTGGGCAAACCGTCCGATACGCCCGTGCAGCAGAGTGGTCGGGTGTAGCGGTGCGGCGGCAGAGTTCGGCGTATCCGGGGCGCGTGGAGATGCGTTGTTCGGGGTGCGGGCAGGCGCCGGGGAACCCGATCGAGCGCGCGGAGGTGTCGATGACCTGGCTGCTGCTGGACGCCACGGAGTCGATGGAGGCGGAGTCGATGGGGCTGGTCGAGCGGCGGTTCTGCCGTGGCTGCGTGCCGGCTGGTCCGGTCGCTGACCTCGCATGTGTGCGGTGCGGGGACGGACCCCTGCTGGGCGGAGAGTTGGCGGCCGCCGCGGACGGCGACGATCGGATATCGCCGATGGTGCAGGCCTGGATGAGTAGCGCCGGGTGGCGGCTGTCGGGGCCGGTGTGCCCGGACTGCGTCGGTGAACTGGCGCGATGACTCGGGTGGACCCGCATGCCAAGGCGCTGCTGGTGGCGCGGCTGCGGGAACGCCGGCGAGCAGGTGAGCCGATCGGTGACGAGGTCCGTCGCGTCGCTGGAGAGCTCGGGGTGGGCGCGCGGACGGTGTGGCGCTGGGTCGCGGAGTTCACCGACACCGACCAGGAGAGCAGGTCGGATCGCTACGAACTGACCGACGCGGATGTGGACGCGTTCACGCGGTGGCAGGGCAATGTCGCGGCGGCGCACCGCGAGCTGCACGCCGGTCGTCCGGGCGGGTTGTCGGTGCGCCGGCTGCAGCGCGCGTTCGCCGCGCAGCTGACTCCGGGCCAGCGGGCCGGGCTGGTGGACGGTGCGGAGGGGCGACGCCGCTACGAGGTGTATCTGCGGTGGGCGCCGCCGGCGCGCAACGCGATGTGGGAGGGCGACCACGTCGAGCTGCCGGTGCTGGTGCTCGCGCCGCGGTCCCAGCGGCCGGTCAAGCCGTGGGCGACGGTGTTCATCGACGGCTTCTCGCGGCTGGTGATGGGGTGGGCGATCTCGCTGCGGCCCAACTCGGGGACCGTGCTGGCCGCGCTGCGCGGCGGGATCGTGATCGACCCGGCGCGCGGCCCGTTCGGCGGTGTCCCGGCGGTGCTGCGTACCGATCACGGGTTGGAGTTCACCGCGGCCGCGCTGCGCCGCTCGTGCGCGGCTCTCGGGGTGGAGCTGGTGCCGGCCCCGGCCTACACCCCGCACTTGAAGGGCAAGGTGGAGAGGTGGAACCGGACGCTGGTGCAGGAGTTCCTGTCCGGGTTGCCGTTCTACACCGGCGGGCCGCGCGCGGCCGACGGCACGCTGCTCGGCCCGGACTCCGACCCGATGACGCTCGGGTTGTTTGTGGACCGGCTCGCCGCCTGGGTCGCCGACTACAACATCAGCCGGGTGCACTCCGCGCTGGGTGGCACCCCGCTGCAGCGCTGGGCCCAGGACGCGACCCCCCTGCGGGAGATCCCGGCCGAGGCGCTGCGTTGGATGCTGCTGGCCGATCGGGAACGCACGGTCAACCGTGACGGTGTGCATCACGACGGGGTCCGGTTCCTGGCCCCGGAGCTCAACGGCCTGGTCGGCGAACGGGTCCAGATCCGCTACATGCCCCACGACCTGCGCAGCATCGAGGTGTTCCGCGGTGATGTGTGGTTGGCGACCGCGTTCGCGCAGGACACGCTGACCGACGAGCAACGCGCGGCGGTGCTCGAGCGACGCCGCGCGGACGCCGCCGAGCTCGGGCGCCGCCATCGCCGGGCGAGCCGTCGGGCCCGCGCCCAGCTGGCCCCGATCACCGAGCCAGGCCCGGTCACCGACACCACTGTCATCACTGCTGCGTCCGCGCGTGCCGACCGCCGCGAGCCGACGCGCGGCCGGGCCGGTGCGGGGCGTCGCGACGATGAGGCGCTGCGCCGGATGGCGCGTACCAGCCTGCTCGACCTGAAAACCGACTTCGCGTTCTGGAACCCCGACATCGCCACCCCTGCCACTGCTGCCACCTCGACCGACCTCGATGACCTGGCCGCCCCCGCCCCCGCCGCGGCCGTCGAGCCCGTCGACCCGGCCGAGCCGACAGAGAGCGAGAGCCGCTGATGGGTCACCACTTCCTGGACATCGCCGGGGCGCGCACGCTGCCCACCCCGGGTCTGGTCGCGACCGATCAGGCCGTGGAGCACGTCGTGGCGGCGTCTGCGATGGGCGTGGTGCACGGCCCGGCGGGGCTGGGCAAGAGCTACGCGGTCGAGCGGGCCCTGGCCCGCCACGCCGGGGTGGCGGTGTCGTGGGTGGAGTTCCCGTCCCGGCCGACGATGCGCCTGGTCGCGGCCACTCTGTTCGAGCAGCTCACCCGCGACCCGGCCGGGCGGCGCAGCCGGTTCGTGCTCACCGACGAGCTGCTCGAGTCCCTCGGGCGCGGCCCGCGGGCGGTGGTGGTCGATGAGGCGCAGCGGTTGACCAAGGACTGCATCGAGTTCCTGCGCTACCTCCACGACGACCGGCGGACCCGGTTCGCGCTGCTGCTGGTCGGCGGCGATGACGCCTGGTCGGTGCTCTCCCGCGAGCCGATGCTGCGTTCGAGGGTCTACCGTCGCGTGGCGCTGGACCCGCTGACCGCGCCGCAGGTGTGCGAGCTGATGGGCTCGTTCCACCCGATCTACGACGGCGCGGACCGCGAGCTGCTGGCGCTGATCGACGACCACGTCGGACACGGGAACCTGCGGCACTGGGCCGCGTTCACCCACACCGCCGCCGACCTGTGCGCCCGGGCTGCGCGCGACCGGATCGACGAGGAGATCGTGCACAACGCCTTCGCCGTTCACGGCGGCGTCGTCGACGTCGGTGGTGGCGGGGTCACCACCAGCGCGCCAGCGTGAGCTTCGCCGCGGCAGCCGTGGCAGCGCCGGCCGTCGTCGCGGCCGTGCCCGGCGGTGCGACCGAGCCCGTCGCCGCCGACCGCCCTCGGGTGTCCTGGGCACTCGACCCGCGCGACGACACCGCCTGCATGCGCGGGCTGCAAGATCTCCACGACCTGGCGGCCGGGCAGGTGGTGTGTCATCCGCGGCCCGGCGCGACCTGGCCGGCGCTGGTCGAGGACCTGCTCCGAGCGCTGGGCAAGCACCCGCAGGCGCTGACACGGGAACGCTGCACCCGCCACGGCCCACACCTGCTGCGGGTGTGGCTGCGCGCCGAACAGATCCGCCACCTGGTCGTGCTGCGCGCACACCGACTCTGTCCGACCGTTCTGGCCCGGCTGGTCGAACTCGCCGCGGACGCGGACGTCACGCTGTGGCCGGTCTGGCACCACCGCGACACTGCGCCGCTGCCCCACCCGCGCACCGGGTGGGCAGCTGTGGTGGACGCGCTGCTCGCCGATACGGCCGCCGCTCCGTGCCCACCGACCGGGCACGCGGTGTACGTCGCGGCGTTCGCCGCGGCCAGGCAGGAGGCCCGCACCTGGCGCCCCGACGGACACCGGCTCGGGTGGAGACTCCCGCCCACGTCGCACGCCTGGCCGGGCTGCGACGTCGGCGCGCTGCTGCAACGCCTGACCATCGACGCCGCCACCCCAGCGGAGCTCCGAATCCGGCTACGCGCTGCCCAGGACGGCTTCGCCAGCGAACACCGGCAGCTGACCCTGCCCGAGCTGAACCCGGCCACCCTCGCCGTCCTCGGGCCGCGGTTCGACCCGGCCACGATCACCCAGCTGCGCCAGCTCGTCTGTCCGGTCACCGCCGCCGCGGTAGTGCTTGCACTGGCCACCGACGCAGCATCACGATTCCTCGCCCACCACCGCCACAGCGCGGACACCGAGCAGATCACCCTGCTCGCCGGGCAGTACCGCATCCCGTCCGCAGCCCGGCCACTGCTGCGGGCCGCAATCGAGACCCACGACAACCCGGGGCCTGGACAGCTGCTGTTCGGCCAACCCGGCGACCTCCACCTCAGCGTTCAACGTCTCGCACACCGCGTCGCCCGCGGCTGCACCCTTACCGGGACCAGGCCGCCCCCGGCGGCCCGGCCGCTCTACGGCTACCACCCCGCCGCGCCGTTCGCCGCAGCCGTCGCCCAGACGGCCAGCGTCACCAACCTCTGACGCCCGGACGATGATCCACTTCCGTGCCATTTAGCTGTCGCCGCGTGCCACTTATCTGTCGTCTGCCAGTGCCACTTCAGCGTCGTTCAACAGCAGCTATCCGTTCTCCCTTCCTCTTGGTTCTACCAACCGTTTGGTGGTTTCTGCTTTTCTTGTCTTGAGCTGCTGCTGACTTCTCCAACGCCTCACACCTATGCATCAAATGATCTTGCCGGATGCGGTGCTGGTCGCGTAGCGTTCTCGCCATGGGCGTCGTGCGGGTCACTGCGATGGCGCCCGGGTCTGTCGAGTACCTGCTCCACGGGTGCGATTCGCGCCCCGAACAGAGCTACGAGCACGGTTCAGAACAGGGTGTCGAGAACGCCGGGGATGGCTTTCAGCGGATCCCCGGGGCGGCCGAGTATCTGACCTCTGCGGCCGAGCGCGGCGAGCCCGACGGCGTCTGGTTCGGTGCCGGTTTCGAGGCTCTCGGACTGCCGTTCGCGGCCGGCGACACGGCTGCAGCGGATGACGTTCGGGCGGTGTTCGGGCAGCTGCGTTATCCAGAGCACGTGCTCGCGGGGTCGACCGAGAAGACGCCGGTCTACCTCGGTTCGAAGCCGCGGAAGTTCCGCACGGCAGCCCAGATCGTGGCCGACGCACTCAAGGAAGAACCGACCGCGTCGGCGGAGCGGCGATTCGAGATCGAGACGGCGGCGACCCGCAACACCCGGACTCCGACGGCCTACTACGACGTGACGTTCTCGCCGGTGAAGTCGGTGTCGATGTACTACACGGCGTTGCTCGCCGCGGGCGACAACGACGGCGCGGAGACGGTCCGCTGGGCGCACGACGAGGCGGTGCGGATCGCGTTGTCGTCGGTGCAGTCCGACGTGGCGTATGTCCGCTCGGGCCGCCACGAGGGCCGGGGCCCGTCGGGGCGGACAGTGGGTCAGTGGGAGGCGGCCACGGGCCTGGCCGCCGTGGTCTATGGCCACCACACCAACCGTGACGGTGAGCCCCAGCTGCACTCGCACGCCGGGGTGCTCAACCGTGCCGCGACCGCCGATGGGCGGGTGCTCGCGCTGGATGGGCAGGCGTTCCGGCCGGTGAAGGAGGCGCTGTCGGCGGCCTACACGCGGGCATACCAGCAGCTGCTGACCGAGCGAATGGGGGTGCTGTTCCAGCTGCGGCCTGACGGGCTGGCGCGGGAGATCGCCGGGTTCGACCCGGAGCTGTTGGCACAGGCGAGCACCCGCACCTTGGAGCGTGTCCGCCCGGCGGTCGCGGAGCTGGTGGAGGCGTACACAGCCCGGCACGGGCGGGCCCCGGGGCCGCGGGCGCGGCGGGCGTTGGTGGAACAGGCGGTCAAGGGCACCCGCGAACCGAAGCGGGGTCTGGCCGGCCCGGCCGCGGTACTGGCGTGGACGACCGGACAGCCGGGGCGGGTGGGCAGGCTCGCGGCCGCACTGGACGCGGTCGACGAGGTGGTGATGACCGCGGCGGCCAACGGCACCCATCCGGTGTTCGCACATGGTGACCAGGCACAGGCCATCGACGGACGCGAGGCTGCGCTTGAGGTCCTGGCGGTCATCGGCGCCGGCCGAGCGGTGTCCGGCCACAACACGCCTGTCGGGGAGGGCGCGGCCACGCTCGCGGGGGCAGTGGCCATCGCTATCGAGGCCGGAGTGGCCGATGTCCAGAGCCGGTATGCGACGTGGACGGTCGGAAACCTGACCGCGGCCATCGACGACCACCTCGGCGACCACGCGGCCGCGCTCGGGGTGGCGGCGGCCGCCCGTCCGGCGTTCATGGCCACCCTCACCGAGGCGGTGCTGGCCGCACCCGGTCAGTTCGGGATCGTGCAGGTCTCCGCGTCCGATCCGGTGCCGGTCCCGGACGAGCTGCGCCGCCTCGGCGCCAGTGGTGACGGCCGATCGATGTTCCGCGCCCACATCGACGAGCGCTACGCGACCACCGCGGCGGTCACCGCCGAAGAGCGGCTGCTGGGCTACAGCCGCACCGACAGCCTCATCCCGCTTCCGGCCGCGCGGCTCGCCGAACTCGGGGGAGCACTCGGTGCTGGGAAGCTGTCCCCAGACCAGGCTGCGGTGATTTCCGGGGTGCTGGGGTCCGCGCGGACAGTGGACGTCCTGGTCGGGCCGGCGGGCACCGGGAAGTCGCACACCGTCGGGGCCCTGGCGACCGTGTGGGCGGGTGAGCAAGGTGGCCGAGTGCTGGGCTTGGCGACCGCGGAGATGGCCGCGCGCAACCTGGCCGAGCTCGGCCTAGAGGGGATGAACACCGCACAGTGGCGGCAGCGGTTCCTACCCGACCCGACCACCGGCGAGGTTTGTGATCGGCTCCGCGCCGGGGACCTGGTGATCGTCGACGAGGCCGGCATGAGTACCACCGCCGAGCTGACCGAGATCAGTGACGCTGCCGCGGCGGCCGGGGCCAAGGTGCTGCTGGTCGGCGATCACCACCAGCTCCAGCCGGTCGGCGCAGGCGGCATGTTCGCTCACCTCGCCGCCCAGGCCGGCGTGCTCGAGCTGGACACAGTGCACCGGTTCCGCCACGCCTGGGAGGCCGAGGCGTCGCTGCAGCTTCGGGTGGGCGACGTCGCAGCCGTCGCGGCATACGCCGACCGGGGGCGGTTGCGGACGGGCACGGTGAAGGAGATGAGCGAGCACGCCGTGCGCGGGCACATGGCCGACATGATCGAGGGCAAGGACGCCCTGCTCATCGTCGGCACCAACCGAACTGCGGCGGAGATGTCGAAACAGGTCCACGAGACCCTCGTTGATCTCGGGCGCGTATCGCCCGATGTCCTGGCGATAGTGAACCGCGGGGGTGTCGAGAACAAGATTGGGGTCGGGGACCTGATCCAAGCGACCCGCAACGACCGGCGACTGCGCGTGGACCCCGCGCCTGGTGGGACCGTTGGCGAGGTCCTGAACAAGGAGCGTTACACCGTCATCGGCCTGAGCCCCGCCGGCGCGATCCTGGCCCGAGACCAGCGCGGCGCGGTCGCACATCTGACCCCCGAGTACGTCAAGAAGCACGTCATCCTCGGCTACGCCGTCACCGCCTACGCGGCCCAAGGCGTGACCGTCGATGTCGGGCGGGGCCTGCTCGACCGCGACGCGACCCGCGAGTCGGTGTATGTGCCGATCAGCCGCGGGAGGGAGACCAACCTGCTCTACATGGTCACCGAGCAGGCCCCGGACGGTCACGACCAGCGGCGCATCGAGGACACACCCGCCCAGCGGCTCACCGACATCCTCGCGCGCACAGAGGTCGCGGAAGCGGCGCTGACCGTGCGCGAGGTCGCCGAGCACGACACTGCCTCGTTCGAGACTCTAGGTGCCCTGATCAACCAGGTCAGCATGCGTGCCTCCGGCGGCCGCAACGCCGAAATCCTCACGGAACTGCTCACCGACGAGCAGATGGAACGCCTGCAGGGCGAGGACGCCTACGGACGCATGCTGGCCACCGTCTACGCCGCCGAACTCGACGGACACGACCCGCGCGCACTGCTCATCGAGGCCGTCGCGCGTCGCGGGTTCGACGACGCCGAGTCCATCGCGAAGGTTCTGCACTGGCGCGTCGGAGAGCTCACTGCCGACCGCGCACCGGAGAACGGAACTGCCGAGCCGGAGCACGACTGGACCGCGGTCGCCGACACCCTGGCTCCCGGCCCCGTCCGCGACTACCTCCACCAGCTCGGGGAACTGGCCACCGACCGGCAGCGCGAACTCGGCACCCAGATCGCTCTCGACCCGCCGCAGTGGGCGCTCGACCGGCTCCCTGCTGTCCCCGGCCAGGACGACACCGACGCCCGCCGCGCATGGGAGCACCGCGCCGGAGTGGTCGCGGCGTACCGGGAGTACCGCGGCATCCCCGAGCACCAGTCCTCCCTTGGGCAGGCGCCCCCGACCCAGCAGCCTTTCGCCTACGCGCTGTGGCGCGAAGCCACCGAAGCTCTCGACCCGGACCCGACCGCGCTGGCCTGGCAGCACAAGACCGACAGCGAGCTCTACCAGGCCCGCGAAGCCTGGGCGCTCGCGTTGTATCACGCCGATGAGTACGGGCCCCGCGCCGTCGGTGAGGACTTGGCCGCGACCCAGCGGCTGGCCACCGAGATCAACGACGACGCCGTGCTCACCGCAGCCGAAGCAGACGCCACAGCCGACGGACCCGGCCGAGACGATCTGCTCGCGGCCGCCGACCGCTATCGCGCCCTCGCACAGGCCTACAACGCCCAAGCGACCGACCTGGCCGAGGAGTACGAGGCCCGGCAGCAGTGGTGGGACGACGTCGCTCCGCTGCGCGAGGCCGACCAGGCCGCGGCCGGGGAACTGGAACGACGCCAGCTTCCCGCCTGGCGCGACACCCCGACACCGGCGGCTGGGGAACAACTCATCCTGTCCACCGATGTCCCAGAGCCCGCCGCGGCCGCAGAGCCCGAGAGCAGCCCAGCTGCCGCGCAGTCGAGTGTCGAGCATGAGGGTCCGGGCGCGAACTCGGAGTCGGCGCCGGCCCCGGACCTCGGGCACTCCGACGACTCTCCTACGGTCGAACCGGACGTGCAGGAGCCGCGCGCGAGCGCGACACCCGAGGCAACCCAGGAGGAACCCTCCGCCGACAACGGCGCCCGCCACATCGGCGAGCGCGACCCGGGCGCGGCACGCGACGCAGTGGATGATCTACGCCGCGTGACCCGCGAGTCGCAGCTCCGAGAGCTGCACCAGCAGGCCCGTGTCCAGAACGACCAGCACCACCAGGACCGCGACCCCGACACCGGCTATGCCGAACGGGCCCACCGCGACCAGCTCGCCATCGAGAACGAACGCCACCAGCACCACAGTGGCCAGGCCGAACAGAGCCACGAACAAGGCCATGAGTACGGCGCGGACTACGACCCCTACGACACCGATTACGGCTACGACGACTAACCCAACCGGCCCTCCCGGCGGCCCGACGAAAAGCCAGGAGCCTCCGCACAAGAGCGCGGAGGCTCCCCGCGGGGGTGTCCCGCCCCACCCCAGCAGCCTGCCCGGTCGATACTTCCCGGACGCGGTGGAACAGCGGCGGCAGTTGCCGCGCAGACGGGCTCCGGTCAGCGCGACCGCGGTGAAACCGCCGCATCACCGAGCAACTCGGCGTACCGCTCCATCAGCGTCGGCGGCGACGGCTCGGGCTCGGACTCCCGCCGCTCCAGCTCCGCGCGCAGAAACCCCTCCTGCTCTGCAGCAACACGCAGGCTCTCCTCGTCGGCTACAACACGCACACCCTGGACCTCCCACGGCCCGAGACACACCCCACGGACAGCCGAAGGATCGACGTGCTCGTGCCACGGCGGATCCACGATCTCCTCGACCGTGGCCGTCGGGCCTGGATCACCCCAGGTAACACCGAACTCGCGCTCCGCGAGCTCTCGCACGTCGGCGTTGTGGAAGCTGTGGGCAAGGCCGAAGACACCCCGCTCGATCTGCGGGACGTAGACAGGGAAACGCTCCCCCGTGGCCAGCACGCAAGCTGTCGACCCGATGTAGACGTGACAGTGCCACCGCGTCGCGTCGATCCCCGGCACCGCAGCCTCCACCACGGCCGCCAACTCCAGACGCGCCGGGCGACCGACATCCGGTCTCGCGGGATCAGCCGCGTAGCCACACGCCTCCTGCACACGGCGCAGAACCTGGTCCTGCACCAGCTGGGTGTAGGCCGTCCCCCACGCCGCGACGTCCTCGTCCAAGCCGGCTCTGGCCATGCCGTCGAGCATCGCCGAGAGCGAGAGAGGAATGCGGAACTGCACCTCATGTGAGTCAGCTGGCGGCGACGCATGGGCGTCACCGACATCGAGGAGCGGTGCCGGTGCGACATGGGTATCGCCAAAACGACCACGAATCATCCTGGCCTCCTACCCCGCCCCTGGTCCCGATGTCGCTGCAAGTGCAGGTGGGGCCCTCCCTTAGCCTAAGGGAAGTTCTTCGGTCAGAGTTCTGCACCAGCCAGTTGGTTGGGCTTTTAGCCGGAAAGGCTCGATAGTCACTAAAGTGACAGTATATCGCAAATAGCCTGGTCCAGGTGGTGGGTCGAGCGGTTGCGCCAAGATCCAGCGAGGCTTGCAGCTGAGCGGGGTGTGCAGCTGGCGCCGCCAGCGGGCGGGGGAAGTGCAGAGCATGAGACCTACGGTCAGCGCGCTAAGAGCACGGCGGGGAGTCGTTGCAACAGTGGTAGGGCTGGCAGTAAATAGTCATCAGGGATGGAGGTCCTTTCACCTGACCGATGCCGGACCTCGGTCAGGTCTGCACCGCTGTCGAAGCGGGAGGGTCGGGCTGCAGCATCTAGCTCGCCCTCGAAGCCGTCGCCGCTCCAGGAATCTCGGCTCGGGGCGAAGTCGCGACCGTGCAGGATGGGGTAAACGCCGTTTACAGGCCTCGGGCTGCGAAGCCGACACTGACTCGATCAGCTGTCGGCGCTGGTCTGGGGGCGGTCGTCCTTGTCCCTGCGCCCACCATTGCAGAGACGGGATCTTAGTTCCGATCGACATGGCTTGATCAGTTCGGTCTCGATCAGCTTGATCGTGGACTCAGCCACGGCGTTGTCGTAGGCGTCGCCGACCGACCCGACCGAGGGTGCCGCTCCAGCCGCGGCGCGGCGTTCGGTGTAGGCGATGGACCGGTGTTGAGACCCGGCGTCGGAGTGGGCGATGATCCCAGGCAGGTCGTCGTGGCTGTCCTGTGCGCGGATCCATACCGCTTGCTCGAGTGCGTCGAGCACAAGCTCGGTGCGCGTCGAGGTGCCTGCGCGCCAGCCTAGGATCCGTCGCGAGTACGCGTCGATGACGAACGCGACGTAGACCATCCCGGACCAGGGTGGGGACGTAGGCGAAGTCAGCGATCGGCAACCGGTCGGGCGCTGCCGGTCGCACGGGCGCCCGACTAAGAGGTCATTGCAGAAGTCCGGGAGCGGGTACCGGGCGCTCCCAGGGGCGGTGGGAGCATCGCGGGCATGGCGAGGCCTCGGGTGACGACGAAGACGAAGATCTTCCGGATCGAGATCGTGCTGGTCGATGTCGAACCGACCGTGCGGCGGGTGGTCGAGGTCCCGGGTGAGGCCAGTCTCGCGGTCCTGCACGAGGTCGTGCAGGACGCGATGGGCTGGACCAACTCCCACCTGCACGAGTTCGAGATCGACGCTGTGCGCTATGGGATGCCTGATCCGGACTGGGACTCCGGCACGCTCGACGAGGCCAAGACGAAGCTGTTCCGGGTGCTGGCCGCCGGGCAGGACGCGGGCTATGTCTACGACTTCGGCGACAACTGGCACCACGTCCTGACCGTCGACGCAGTCACCACTCCAGAGCCTGGGGTGCGCTACCCGCGCTGTGTCGAGGGGCAGGGTGCATGTCCACCCGAGGACGTGGGCGGGGTGTTCGGCTACCCGGAGTTCGTCGACGCGCTCGCCGATCCCGATCATGCTGAGCACGCCGAGCGGGTCGAGTGGTGGGGCTCGGACCAGTTCGATCCGCACCATTTCGACCTCGCCGGCACCGACCGAGTGCTGGAGCGGTTGGCCTGGTCGCCGCTGGCCGGGTCGAGCGCGACGGCGCGGTCCTGATCCACCGCGAGGGGTCGTTCAGGGCAGACGGCGCAAGCAGATCAACGCGCACGCCAGCTTCAGCAAGGCCTCGATGCTGGTGCGGGAGCGTTCGTAGCGCAGCCCGAGCCGCCGGAACGACAGCAGCCAGGCCATCGTGCGCTCCACGACCCACCGGACCCGGCCGAGCCGGGCCGAGTCTTCGACTCCGCGGCGAGCGATCCGCACCCCGATCCCGCGCCCGGAGAGGTAGCGCCGACACCGTGGGTAGTCGTAGCCCTTGTCGGCGTGCAGCTTGCCGGGACGCCGCCGCGGGCGTCCGGCCTGGCCGCACCGTTCGCGGACGCCGGGATTGGTGTCGAGCAGCTCGGCCAGCATCCGGCTGTCGTGGGTGTTCGCGCCGGACACGACCGCGTGCAGCGGCAGGCCGTTGCGGTCGCAGAGCACGTGGTACTTCGACCCGGCCTTCCCACGGTCGGTCGGCGAGGGCCCTGTCTGTTCGCCGCGGCGCTTGGCGCGCACGCTGACCGAGTCCACCGCAGCTCGCGACCAGTCCAGAACCCCAGCCTGGCCGAGCCGATCAAGGACCACTCGGTGCAGCTCACCCCAGACCCCCGCCCGCTGCCAGTCGCGTAGCTGTCGCCAGCAGGTGGTCCCTGATCCACAGCCCAACTCGGGCGGCAGGTCGTTCCAGCCGATCCCCGTGGCCAGCACGAACACGATCCCCGCCAGCGCGGCCCGGTCCGGTACCGGTGGCCGGCCCGTCCGCGCGCCTCGCCGACGTGGCCGAGGCCGGGGAAGCAGCGGCTCAACCAGCTCCCACAGCTCGTCGGTGACCAGTCGTTCGACCGTCGATGCCCTTGCCATCGACCCCGAGCATCACCCGACCAGATCCATCTACATAGGACCGACACACCCCGACTTCTGCAACGACCTCTAAGTCCGCCGCCCGGGGCCCGGGCGCTGGCGATCGTGGTCCGGATCCGGCGGTCGCGGCGCACCCCGACTAGCCCGGCTTCGCGCACCAGCCGCTCGACCGTGCAGCGAGCGATCTCGGCTCCCTCGCGGTATAGCTGAGCCCACACCCTCCGCTCCCGATAGACGCCCTAGTTCTCGGCGTGCACCCGCCGGATCTGGGCGGTCAGCCCCCCGGTCGCGCTGCTGTTGGCGAGTCGGCGCTGCGGCCCGGGCGGCGTAGTAAGTCGGCGGGAGGATCGCCGCACCCACCTCGGCGAGCTGGGCACAGGTCGACCCACCGCCGGCCCGCGGTGGTGAACCGCCCCGGCGTGTCCGGAGAGCTATCGGGTTGAGTGCTCTGACTCGGGCTGGCCGATGTGTTGACGGTAGTGCGCGGCCTCCAGCTCGGCCGGGGGCAGGTCCGCGGCAGCGGAGTGCAGC
>NZ_JAMXSG010000149.1:0-14286 GCF_024124365.1 Pseudonocardia sp. McavD-2-B | reverse complement strand
CTGGAGCTCGACCCGGGGGCGCGCACGCTCGTCGTCGCCGGGGCGGGCGGGCCCGCCGCGGACCCCGGCCTGCTCGGCGGGGCCCCACTGGTCGCGGAGCCGTCGTCGTGCTGGTGGGCGCACGCGCTGCGCACCGCGCCGTGGCTGCTCGACCGGCCGGAGCTGCGCCCCACCCAGATCGTCGTGCTCGGCAGGCCCACCCTGCACCGGGGCGTCGCCGCGCTGCTCGCCGACCCGTCGGTGGCGGTGTTCGCCGACCCCGGTCCGGACGGCGCCCCGTGGACCGACGTCGCCGGCACGGTCCGGGCCGTCGGTGCGCTGCCCGCGCTGTCCCCGCCCGAGGACTGGGTACGGTCCTGGCGCGACGCGGACCGGGCCGCGGCCACGTCCCTCGACACCGCGCTCGACGACGGCACCGCCGCCGGCGCACCCGGCCTGCGGCTGGCCCGCGACCTCGTCGCCGCCCAGCCCGACGGCGGCCAGCTCGTCCTCGGCTCGTCGAACCCGGTACGCGACGTCGCGCTCGCCGCCGTGCCCCGCTCCGGGCTCACCGTGCGGTCGAACCGCGGGGTCGCGGGCATCGACGGGACGGTGTCGACCGCCCTCGGCGCCGCGCTCGCCCACCCGGGCCCGACGGCGCTGCTGCTCGGCGACCTCACGCTGCTGCACGACACCACCGGACTGGTCGTCGGCCCGGGGGAGCCGTCCCCGGACCTGACCGTCACCGTCCTCGACGACGACGGCGGCGGCATCTTCCACCTGCTCGAACAGGGCGGTCCGTCGCACGCCCACGCCTTCGAGCGCATCTTCGGCACGCCGACCGGCGTCGACCTCGTGGCCCTGGCCCGGGCGGCGGGCTGGCGGGCGACCGACTGGGGCGGCGACGCGGGCGAACTCGCGGCCCGCCCCGGCTCGGGACGTCGGCTGGTCCGGGTCGCGGCGCACCGTGCCGGGCTGCGCGACGCGCACGCCGAGCTCCGCCGGGTGGTCGCCGCGGCGCTGGACTGAGCCGGTCCCGCCCGCGTCCGCGCCGCGGCAGGTGGTGCGGACGCCCCGGCGGACACGGCGTCCGTCCGGACCGTGCCGGGCTCAGCCCTCCAGGGACTCGCGGACCGCGCGCATCTTGGCGGCGGCCTCGCGCACCTCGCCGTCGGGCTCGGAGTCGGCGACGATCCCGCATCCGGCGAACAGCCGCGCCGTGCGTCCCTGCAGCTCGGCGCAGCGCAGCGCGATGCCCATCTCGCCCGCGCCCTCGGCGTCGACCCAGCCGACCGGGCCCGCGTAGCGGCCGCGGTCGAGACCCTCGATCTCGGAGATCAGCGCCGTCGCGTCCGGGGTCGGGGTGCCGCCCACGGCGGCCGTCGGGTGCACCGCCCCGATCAGCGTCAGCAGCGACGCGGGCCGGGCCGGGTCGAGGCGGGCGTGCACGTCGCTGGACAGGTGCGACACGTTCGGCAGGGTCAGCACCGACGGCGCGTCCGGCACGTGCAGCTCGGCCACCAGCGGGCGCAGCGACGCGGCGAGGGAGTCCACGGCGTAGGCGTGCTCGCGGCGGTCCTTCGACGAGCCGATCAGCGCGCCCGCGGTGTCGCCGTCGGGTCCGGAGCCGGGCCACATCGTGCCCGCCAGCACCCGCGACTCCACGGTCCGCCCACGCAGCCGCAACAGCAGCTCGGGGGTGGCGCCGACCAGGCCGTCGACGGCGTAGCTCCAGCACGTCGGGTAGCGCCGGGCGAGCCCGCGGAGCAGGAACCGGGGGTCCAGCGGGCGGTCGGCGACGGCGAGCAGGTCGTGCGCGAGCACCACCTTCTCCAGCTCCCCGTCGCGCATCCGCCCGACCGCCGCTGCGACGGCGGCCCGGTACCGGTGCGCGGACACCTGGCCGTCGGCGTAGCGCAGCCGTCCGCTCGGGCGCACCGGCGACGGGACCGGCAGCCTGCCCGGGGTCTCCGGGGCGTCGGCGGGGGTGATCTCGGTGATCCAGGCGCGGTGCCCGCGCCGCCCGACGATCACCTGCGGCACGACGAGCACCGAGCCCGGGCAGCCGTCGGCGAAGGTGAACGAGGCGAACGCGAGGGCGCCGGTACCGGGGAGGCGGACGTCGTCGTAGCCGGCGCCGGCGTCGAGCCGGTCGACCACGCGGCGCCACCAGCGGTCGGCCTCGGCGAAGCGCTCGGGTCCCGACGCGGTGAACCGCGCGACCTCGCCCCAGCCGACCACGCCCTCGCCGTCGCGCACCCAGGACAGCGTCCCGGCGTCGGCGGGCAGCACGTCCAGCAGCCGCCCGTCGAGCCGCAGCGGGCGTGTCCGGACGCGCAACGCGGTGCTGGCCGGTGCGACGGTCACCCTTCGAGAGTAGGCAACTTCCTCGGCCGGGGCGGGCGCCAGGGTGGGAGGCACCGGACACACCCGGGTGCCGGAGCGCTCCTAGAATCGGGTCCCGTGACCAGTCCGAGCGGCCGTCCCACCGGCGATGTGCTGACCGAGACCTCGGCCGTCGCGGCCCGTCTCATCGGCCGGACGCGGTACCACCTGCCCGAGATCGTCCTGGCCGTCGCACTGGCGTGGACGCTGGTCGCGCTGGTGGCCCTGGGCGGTGCGTTCCTGGAGGACGCGGCGATCGACGGCAACCGCGGCACCACCGCCGCGACCGTCCTCGACGGCTCGGACTACTGGCGCACCCTGGTCAGGTTCGTCGACGACGAGGGCCGGCTGCAGACCCCGGCCGCGGGCATCTCCTACCCGGTCGGGCTCACCCCGGGCGAGAACATCTACGTCGAGTACGACACCGCCGACCCGACGCACGTGCGCGTCGCGGGCCGCACCGCCGTCGACGGGATCCTCCCGGTCGCCGGGCTGATCGCGGGCGGCTGGGTGCTCCTCGGGCCGCTGTACGTGTGGCTGCGCCGCCGCCGGGCCCGCACCGGCACCGTCTGACGGCGCCCGGGCCGGACCGCACCGGACCGCGCCGCCCCGCACCGGGCTCAGCCCCGCCAGAGCGCCCCGACCTCGGCGGCGACCTGCGGTGCGGCGACGAGCAGCCCGCCCTCGGGCAGCGGCGTCGACCGGCCGTCGCGGCCCAGCACCAGCGCGCCGGCCTCGGTGGCCAGGCAGAGCGCCCCGGCGATGTCCCACTCGTGGTAGCGGGTCAGCACCGCGGCGACGGCGTTGCCCAGCGCGACCTGGGTGATCGCCAGCGCGGCCGAGCCGAGCACCCGCACGCCGACGTGCGCGGCGCGGGCGCGTTCGACGAACCCGGGGTCGGGGTCCTCGGCGCAGATCAGCGACCCGGCGACCCGGGCGGGGCGCCGCGACGGCACCGGCACGCCGTTGGCCCGGAAGCCGCGCCCGCGGGCGGCGGCGTAGATCTGCCCACGGCCCGGGTCGGCGACGACACCCACGGCCGGGCCGTCGCCGTCGACCAGGGCCAGGCTGTAGGCGCACCAGGGCAGGCCCGCGACGTAGTTCGCGGTCCCGTCGACCGGGTCGACGACCCAGCGCAGCGGTGCGGTGTCGGCACCGGCGTCGGCGCCGAACTCCTCGCCGACGACCGGGCAGCCGGGGAACTCCGCGGCCAGTACCCGGCGGGTGTGCCGCTCCAGGGTGCGGTCGGTGTCGGTGACCCAGTCGAACGGGTTGGCCTTGGCCGACGCGTCGAGCGATCCGGTGTGCTCGCGACCCAGCGTCGCGGTGATCACCTCGGCGGCGTCGTTGGCCAGCCGGCCCGCGGTCTCGAGCGCGCGGGAGAGCAGCGCCGGGTCCACCGGCCGGGGGGACGGCACCGGGGGTGGCGCCGTGTGTGGCGGGGTGTGGGGCACGGCCGTCATGCGACCCGAGTGTCCGGGCGGGTGATGTCCCGGCGACGACGTGCGGGTGTCCACCTTGTGCCGGACGTGCCAACTCGTGATCCGCCCACCCGATGTTCGCCCAGGGTTGGGTGGTTGATCACGCCAGGGACCCGGCCCGCTGTCCCGCCCCCGTCACCGTTCCGGCCGTGCGCGTCGCAATCGTCTCGGAATGCTTCCTGCCGGTGGTCAACGGCGTCACGAACTCGGTGCTGCGGGTGTGCGAGCACCTGCGGGCAGGGGGTCACGACGTCGTGGTGATCGCGCCGGGCACCGGGGAGCCGGACTCCCACGAGGGGATCCCGGTCGTGCGGATCCCGGCCGTCGAGCTGCCGGTGGTGAACTCGATGCCGGTCGGGGTGCCCAGCAGGCGGATCCTGACCGCGTTGCGCCGGTTCCGGCCGGACGTGGTGCACCTGGCGGCGCCGTTCGTCGTCGGGGCGCGGGGGCTGGCGGCGGCGCGGCGCCTCGGCGTGCCGACGGTCGCGATCTACCAGACCGACGTCGCCGGGTTCGCCTCCGCGTACGGGCTCGGACTGACCGCGCGGGCCGCGTGGCGCTGGACCTGCCGGCTGCACGGCCTGGCCGACCGGACCCTCGCGCCGTCGAGCTGGGCGACCGGGGCCCTGCGCGAGCGCGGCGTCCCGCGGGTGCACCAGTGGGCGCGCGGCGTCGACACCCGCCGGTTCACCCCGTCCAGGCGCAGCGACGCACTGCGCGGCCGGCTCGCCCCGAACGGCGAGCGGCTCGTCGGCTTCGTCGGCCGCCTCGCCCCGGAGAAGCAGGTCGAGCGGCTCGCCGTGCTGGGGGAGCTGCCCGGGACGCGGCTGGTCGTCGTCGGCGACGGCCCCAGCGCCGACGGGCTGCGCGAGCGGCTGCCCTCGGCGGCGTTCCTCGGGCACCGCGGCGGCGACGAACTCGCGCAGATCTACGCCAGCCTCGACGTGTTCGTCCACACCGGCCAGGCCGAGACGTTCTGCCAGGCCGTGCAGGAGGCACTCGCCTCGGGCGTCCCGGTGGTCGCGCCCGACGCGGGCGGCCCGCGCGACCTCGTGCTGCCCGACCGCACCGGTTACCTCGTGGCACCCCGCCCCGACGGCGGGGAGCCCGGCGACCCGGCCACCGACGCCGCCGACCGCGAGCTGGTCGGGGCGGTCGCCGCACTGTGCGAGCCGCAGCGCAACCGGGAGTTCGGCCTGGCCGCCCGCCAGTCGGTGCTGCGCCGCACCTGGACCGCGGTCGGCGACGAGCTGCTCGCTCACTACGGCGACGTGCTCCGCGCCGCGGCCCCGGAGCGCCTCGCGGCCTGACCGGCCCGCCGCCGCCCTGCCGGACCCCCGCCCTGCCGGACCCCCGCCCGACCGGACCTCCGCCCGACCGGACCCCCGCCTGGTCGGGCCGTTGCCCGGCCGGGCCGACGCGGCCGGGGAGGGTGCCTGCGTAGTCGTGCGGATCCGTGACCGCGGCCCGGCGGCGACGGTGGTCCCATGAGCCGCACCGTCGTCGTCGCGCCCCGTGGTGAGCTCGCCACGGTCGACACCTCCGCCACCGTCCGCCTGATGTCCCGGCTGCTCGACCCCGCGCCCGCGGCCCGTGCCGCCGCCCGTGCCGAGGTCCTCGACGCCCCGCACCGGCAGATGCCGCCGGTGCTGTTCGCGCTGTCGGAGAACCTCGTCGCCGACGGCGCGATGCCCGACGCCGCCCGCTGGTTCTACGCGGGCCAGCTGCGGGCCCGCTACGACGCCTGCCGCTGCACCGACACCACCGCCGCCCAGGCGCTGGCCGTGCTGCGCGACCGGTTCGGCGAGCCGGTGAACCGGTGGGCCTTCGCCGACCCGGCCCGGGTCCGCCGGGCCGCGGTCCGCGCCGTCGCCTGGGACCGGGCGGCGCCGTACGACTACGACCACCGCTGGATCGCCCTGCACGGCATGGGCGCCTTCACCGGCGACGGCAACGGCGTCAGCACGCCGTCGGCCGAGTGGGCGGGCGTCGCCGCCCGGGTCCGCGCCGACTACCTGAGCGGCCTGCGTGAGGTGCTGCGCGAGCAGTTCGGACAGCGGTTCGGACAGCGGTTCGGACAGCGGTTCGGACAGCGGTGAGCCGGCCGCCGGGTCGGTAGGCTGTGCCCGTGTCCCGCGCCGAGCTCGACAAGAACCCGACCGACGTCGCCCGCATGTTCGACGGCGTCGCCCGGCGCTACGACCTGACCAACACCGCGCTGTCGGGCGGGCAGGACCGCTACTGGCGGATCCAGACCCGCCGGGCCCTCGGCCTGCGCCCGGGCGAGAAGGTCCTCGACCTCGCCGCGGGGACCGCGGTCTCGACCGTCGAGCTGGCGAAGGACGGCGCCTGGTGCGTCGCTGCGGACTTCTCCCTCGGCATGCTGCGTGCGGGCGCCCGCCGCGACGTCCCGAAGGCCGCCGCCGACGCGCTGCACCTGCCCTTCGCCGACGGCAGCTTCGACGCCGTCACCATCTCCTTCGGCCTGCGCAACGTGAACGACACCGTCGCCGGCCTGCGTGAGATGGCCCGCGTGACCCGCCCCGGCGGCCGCCTGGTGGTCTGCGAGTTCTCGACGCCGACCTGGGCCCCCTTCCGCGTGCTCTACCAGAACGCGGTGCTCGGCCACGCCCTCCCGGCGATCGCCCGGACGGTCTCCTCCAACCCCGAGGCCTACCTGTACCTGGCCGAGTCGATCCGGGACTGGCCCGACCAGCCCGCACTCGCCGGGAAGATCGCCGACGCCGGCTGGGAGCGCCCCGCCTGGCGGAACCTGACCTTCGGCGCCGTCGCGCTGCACCGGGCGTACAAGCCGGCCTGAGCCCCCGCCGCCCCGTCCCGCCACGGGTCCTCGTGGACGGGCCCTGCGGAGGCGGCCTGTGCCACAGGGGCCGACGCCGTGGCGGAGCCGCACGCGCTGCACGTGTGCGGTCTTCCTGCGCCGGGCCCGGCATCACCACACGACGACGTGGTCCCTTCTCGGAATTCGCTTACCGAGTAAGCGGATTCGGAGAAGGGAGGGTCCGGGGTCGCGCCCCTCATGCCACACGGCGATCAGCGGTGCAGCGGTCGGCGCTGTGGCGGTCGGTCACCCTGCGCCCGGTGGTCGGTGGCCGACTGCCTGGGAGGTCGACTGCGGGTCGACTGCGGGGTCGGCTGCGCGAGGGGTCGACGCCGCGATGCGCACCCCGGCACCAGCCGTCACCACCCATTGACCGTGCGTCGAAGCGCGTTGCGCCGCAAGGACTCCCGCGTCGTCGCCCGATCCGCCCACGCGATCACGGCGGCGTCGTCCTACACTGCTCGCGCAGTTCGTGAACTTTTTCACAAGGGTGGTGGGAGACACGCGACCCGGAGCGCGCCGACCTGCACGGATGCGGATCACATGTGATCCGCACCCCGTCACAGGTAAGGCTCGCCTGGGTTCTTGGTCACAGGGGACCGGACATAGGGTCGCCGCGACCGGCTCGTCGATCACCACCAACGACGGTGGCGCCGCGACAACGAAGGTGTAGGAATGCTCGATCCCTATCTCCCGCTCGTCCTGCTGTTCGTGTTGGCGGCGGGTTTCGCGGTGTTCTCGGTCGCCTCCGCGCCGTTGATCGGTCCGCGCCGGTTCAACCGGGCCAAGCTGGACTCCTACGAGTGCGGCATCGAGCCCTCGCCGCAGCCGGTCGTCGGCGGCGGTCGCGTGCCGGTCGCCTACTACCTCACGGCGATGCTGTTCATCCTGTTCGACATCGAGCTGGTGTTCATGTACCCGTACGCCGTCGTCGCCGATGCGGTCGGCGTCTTCGGGTTCGTGGCCATCACGCTCTACATCGCCACGATCGCCTTCGCGTACGCCTACGAATGGCGTCGCGGCGGGCTCGAGTGGAGCTGAGGCCGTCATGGGACTCGAGGAGAACCTGCCCAGCGGCGTCCTGCTGACCAATGTGGAGAAACTGGTCAACTGGACCCGGAAGTCGTCGCTCTGGCCTGCCACGTTCGGCCTGGCCTGCTGCGCCATCGAGATGATGACCACCGGCGCCCCGCGCTACGACCTCGCCCGGTTCGGCATGGAGGTCTTCCGGGCCTCGCCGCGCCAGGCGGACCTGATGATCGTCGCGGGCCGCGTGAGCAACAAGATGGCGCCGGTCCTGCGCCAGATCTACGACCAGATGCCCGAGCCGCGCTGGGTGCTCGCGATGGGCGTGTGCGCCAGCTCCGGTGGCATGTTCAACAACTACGCGATCGTCCAGGGCGTGGACCACGTCGTCCCGGTCGACATGTACCTGCCCGGCTGCCCGCCGCGGCCGGAGATGCTGATCGACGCGATCCTGAAGATCCACGCCAAGATCATGGACGAGCCGCTCGGCCCGAAGCGGGCCGCCGAGCTCGCCGAGTCCGGGTACCGCACGCCGATGGTGCCGTCGTCGGTCAAGTACGCGCCGAAGCACAAGCAGCTCGGTGCGCTGAAGACCACGCACACCCCCGACGTACCGAACTACCTGGAGCCGGGCTCGCAGCCCAGGCCGGCCCCGAACGCGCTCGCGCCGGGGGAGACCCTGGAGCTGCCGTCGCTGGCCGACGCGGCCCGCGGAGGTGACGCGAAGTGACCGAGCCGACCGGCACCTCCAAGGACGGGTCCGAGCCCACCGGCGGTGCGCACTCGTCGTCGCAGGAGAGCGGCGCCGCTGCCGAGGAGCAGCGGATGGCGGGCGGCGAGGCCCCCGGCGACCTGGCCGCTCCCGGGGACGCGGCCACCCCCTCCGACGCGTTGGGCGGCGCCCGCCCCGCGCAGAGGATGACCGAGACCCGTACGCGCTCGGGCATGTTCGGCGTCCGCGGCTCCGGCGACACCTCCGGCTACGGCGGCCTGCGCCTGCAGGGCTGGGCCCCGGCCCCGGCCGAGCGGCCCTTCGGCGGCTGGTTCGACGAGTTCGCCGACGAGCTCGGCGCGGCCCTCGACGAGCGCGGCATCCCGCGCGCTGCGATCGAGCAGGTCACGATCGACCGCGACGAGATGACCCTCTACGTCGAGCCCGCCCGCCTGCACGAGGTCGCCCGCACCCTGCGCGACGACCCGGGCCTGCGCTTCGAGTTCTGCTCCGGCGTGTCCGGTGTGGACTACTCGGCGCCGGACGGCGCTCCGGTCGACCGGCCGCTGCACGTCGTCTACCACCTGCTGTCGATGACCTATCGGCGCCGGGTGCGCCTGGAGGTCGCGCTCGACATCGAGAACCCGCACGTCATGAGCGTCGTCGACGTCTACCCGACGGCCGACTGGCACGAGCGCGAGACCTGGGACATGTACGGCGTCGTCTTCGACGGCCACCCGGCGCTGACCCGGATCCTCATGCCGGACGACTGGGACGGCCACCCCCAGCGCAAGAGCTACCCGCTGGGCGGCATCCCCGTGGAGTACAAGGGCGCGGAGATCCCCCCGCCCGATGAGCGGAGGGCCTACTCGTGACGACTGACGCCGACCCCACCACCGCCGACGCCACCGCCGACCCGTACGCCGCGCCCGGCCGGGAGACCACCGAGGGCACGGTCTACACCGTCACCGGCGGCGACTGGGACGACCTGCTCGAGGTCGAGCACGACGACCGCATCGTCATCAACATGGGCCCGCAGCACCCGTCGACGCACGGGGTGCTGCGCCTGGTCCTGGAGCTGGAGGGCGAGACCGTCACCCAGGGCCGCGCGGTCATCGGCTATCTGCACACCGGTATCGAGAAGAACTGCGAGTACCGGACCTGGACCCAGGGCGTCACCTTCGTGACCCGCGCGGACTACCTGGCCCCGCTGTTCAACGAGGGCGCCTACTGCATGGCCGTCGAGAAGCTGCTCGGCGTCGAGGTCCCGCAGCGGGCCGAGCACCTGCGGGTGCTGCTCTGGGAGCTGAACCGGATCGGTTCGCACCTGGTCGCGCTGGCGACCGGCGGCATGGAGCTGGGCGCACTGACCGGCATGACCTCCGGCTTCCGCGAGCGCGAGGAGGTGCTCCACCTACTGGAGTTCCTCACCGGCCTGCGGATGAACCACGCGTTCATCCGGCCCGGCGGCCTCGCCCAGGACATGCCCGAGGGGTGGCAGGACAAGGTCCGCGACTTCCTGAAGGTCATGAACTCCCGGCTGCCGGACTACGACCGGCTGCTCACCGGGCAGCCGATCTGGCGCCAGCGCCTGGAGGGCGTCGGCTACCTGCCCGTCGACGGCTGCCTGGCCCTCGGCGCGTCCGGCCCGATCCTGCGCTCGGCGGGTCTGGCCTGGGACCTGCGCAAGCACATGCCGTACTCGGTCTACGACCAGTACGACTTCGAGGTCCCGACGGCCACCGAGGCCGACTGCTTCGCCCGCTACCGGATGCGCGTCGCCGAGATCCACGAGTCGCTCAAGATCATGGAGCAGGCGGTGACGAAGCTCGACGAGCTCGGCCCGGGCCGCGTCATGGTCGACGACCCGAAGGTCGCCTGGCCGGCGCAGCTGTCGGTCGGCAGCGACGGCATGGGCAACACCCTCGAGCACGTCCGCAAGATCATGGGTCAGTCGATGGAGTCGCTGATCCACCACTTCAAGCTGGTCACCGAGGGTTTCCACGTCCCGCCGGGGCAGGCCTACGCGGCCGTCGAGTCCCCGCGCGGCGAGCTCGCGGTGCACGCCGTGTCCGACGGCGGCACCCGCCCGGTCCGCATCCACGTCCGGGACCCCAGCTTCGTGAACCTGCAGACGATGCCCGCGATGAGCGAGGGCGGCCAGGTCGCCGACGTCATCGCGGCCGTCGCCTCGATCGATCCCGTGATGGGAGGTTGCGACCGATGACGGTCCCCCCGCAGGAGAAGAGCCCCGTCTCGCCGGTGTTCGACGAGCTGACCCGGCAGCGCACCACGGAGATCATCTCCCTCTACCCGGAGCCCCGGTCGGCGCTGCTGCCGCTGCTGCACCTGGTCCAGTCGGTCGAGGGGTACGTCAGCCCCGACGGCATCCGCTACTGCGCGGAGGCGCTGGAGCTGACCACCGCCGAGGTGTCGGCGGTCGCGACGTTCTACACGATGTACAAGCGCACCCCGTGCGGCGAGCACCTGGTCAGCGTGTGCACCAACACGCTGTGCGCGGCGCTGGGCGGCGACGACATCTACGCCCGCCTGCGCACCCAGCTGGGTACCGAGGACCGTCCGCTGGGCCACGAGGAGACGGCGGGGGAGCCCGGCAGCACCGGCTCGGTCACCCTCGAGCACGCCGAGTGCCTCGCGGCCTGCGACCTCGCCCCGGTGCTGCAGGTCAACTACGAGTACTTCGACAACCAGACCGTCGAGTCCGCGGTGGAACTCGTCGACGCCCTGCGTCGCGGCGAGCGCCCGCAGCCGACCCGCGGGGCGCCGCTGACCGATCTGCGGACCGTCGAGCTGGAGCTGGCCGGGTTCACCGACGACGCCGGAGGCGTCGACACGACCGCCCGCGTCGAGGGCCCGTCCGGTGCGATCGAGTCGGTGCGCGGGGCCCGGATGGCGCAGGAGAACGGCTGGACCGCCCCGGCGCTGCCCGACGAGCCGCCGGCGATGCCCGCGCTACCGGAGAAGAAGTGATCGCATGAGCACCACAGAGCCTGTGCGCAAGCCGGACCCGATCACGCCCGTCCTGACCAGGCGCTGGCTGTCGCCGCGGTCCTGGTCGATCGACACCTACGAGCAGCTGGAGGGCTACACCTCCCTGCGTACCGCGTTCGCCGCCCACCCCGACCAGCTCATCCAGTTGGTGAAGGACTCCGGGCTGCGCGGCCGCGGCGGTGCCGGGTTCCCCACCGGCATGAAGTGGGGGTTCATCCCGCAGGACGACGGCAGCGGCACCGGCCCCGGCGCGAAGCCGAAGTACCTGGTCATCAACGCCGACGAGGGCGAGCCGGGTACCTGCAAGGACATCCCGACGATGATGGCCGACCCGCACGCGCTCATCGAGGGCTGCATCGTCACCAGCTACGCGATCCGCGCCAACTTCTGCGCGATCTACGTCCGCGGCGAGGCGCTGCACTGCATCCGCAGGCTGCGTGCCGCCGTCCGCGAGGCGAAGGCGAAGGGCTACCTCGGCCGCGACATCCTCGGCTCCGGGTTCGACCTGGAGATCGTGGTGCACGCCGGTGCGGGCGCCTACATCTGCGGCGAGGAGACGGCGCTGCTCGACTCGCTCGAGGGCCGTCGCGGTCAACCCCGGCTCAAGCCGCCGTTCCCGGCGACCGCCGGGCTCTACGCCTGCCCGACGGTCGTCAACAACGTCGAGACCATCGCCAGCGTCCCCGCCATCGTCAACGGCGGGGCGGCCTGGTTCCGCTCGATGGGGCGCGAGAAGTCGCCCGGCCCGAAGATCTACTCGGTCTCCGGGCACGTCGAGCGTCCCGGCCAGTACGAGGCGCCGCTGGGCATCACGCTGCGGGAGCTCCTGGAGCTCGCCGGCGGGATGAAGGACGGGATCCCGCTGAAGTTCTGGACCCCGGGCGGCTCGTCGACACCGCTGTTCACCGCCGAGCACCTCGACGTCCCGCTGGACTTCGAGGGCGCGGCCGAGGCCGGCTCCATGCTGGGGACGACCGCGGTGCAGGTCTTCAACGAGACCGTCTCGGTGCCGTGGGCGGTCATGAAGTGGACCGAGTTCTACAAGCACGAGAGCTGCGGCAAGTGCACCCCGTGCCGCGAGGGCACGTACTGGCTGGTCCAGGTGCTGCAGCGGATGGTGCGCGGCGAGGGCACCTCGACCGACATCGACACCCTGGTCGACGTCTGCGACAACATCCTCGGCCGTTCCTTCTGCGCCCTCGGCGACGGCGCGACGAGCCCGATCACCAGCGCCGTGAAGTACTTCCGCCAGGAGTTCCTGGACCTGATCGCCGACCAGCCGGACGTCGAGCGCCCGGAGCAGCTGGCCGCACTCACCGGAGCGAGCGCATGACCCTCACACCGGAGCGGAACGCCACCGAGGACACACCCGTCCCCGAGGGGCACGTCCGCCTCACCATCGACGGCCAGGTCGTCGACGCCCCCAAGGGCGAGCTGCTGATCCGCACCTGCGAGCGCCTCGGCATCGTGATCCCGCGGTTCTGCGACCACCCGCTCCTCGACCCGGCGGGCGCCTGCCGCCAGTGCCTGGTCGAGGTGGAGATGGGCGGCCGGCCGATGCCGAAGCCGCAGGCCAGCTGCACCATGACCGTCGCCGACGGGATGGTGGTGAAGACCCAGCACACCTCCGAGCGGGCCGACAAGGCGCAGCAGGGTGTCATGGAGCTGCTGCTCATCAACCACCCGCTGGACTGCCCGATCTGCGACAAGGGCGGCGAGTGCCCGCTGCAGAACCAGGCGATGGCGCACGGCCGGTCGGACTCCCGCTTCGTCGAGACCAAGCGCACCTTCCCGAAGCCGCTGCCGATCTCCAGCCAGGTGCTGCTCGACCGCGAGCGCTGCGTGCTCTGCCAGCGCTGCACCCGGTTCTCCGAGGAGATCGCCGGCGACCCGTTCATCGATCTGCTCGAACGCGGCGCGAACCAGCAGATCGGGATCGCCGAGGACCAGCCGTTCCAGTCCTACTTCTCCGGCAACACGATCCAGATCTGTCCGGTCGGCGCACTGACCAGCGCCGCGTACCGGTTCCGGTCGCGCCCGTTCGACCTGCGCTCGACCCCGGGCGTGTGCGAGCACTGCAGCTCCGGCTGCGCCTCGCGTACCGACTCCCGTCGCGGGACCGTGCTGCGCCGCCTGGCGGGCAACGACCCGGAGGTCAACGAGGAGTGGCTCTGCGACAAGGGCCGGTTCGCGTTCCGCTACACCGGTAGCCAGGGCCGCATCACGCGGCCGCTGGTCCGGCGCGCGGACGGCACGCTGGAGGAGGCCTCCTGGACCGAGGCGCTGCAGGTCGCCGCGGACGGGCTGCTCGCGGCCCGTGCCGGAGGCGGTATCGGCGTCCTGCCCGGGGGACGGCTGACCGTCGAGGACGCCTACGCCTACGCCAAGTTCGCCCGCGTCGTCGCCGGCACCAACGACATCGACTTCCGCGCCCGCCCGCACTCGGGGGAGGAGCTGGAGTTCCTCGCCGCGCACGTCGCCGGCGGGACGGTCGAGGACTCGGTGACGTTCGAGCGGGTCGAGAACGCCCCGGCGGTGCTCACCGCCGGCACCGACCCCGAGGAGGAGTCGGGCATCGTCTTCCTCCGCCTGCGCAAGGCGTACCGGAAGCGCGGGCTGCGCCACTTCCAGGTCGGCCCGTTCACCAGCTACGGCGCCGAGAAGACCGGCGCCACCGTGCTGCACGCGGTGCCCGGTGCGGAGGCCGCGGTCGTCGCCGACCCGGGCGCCGACGTCGTCGCCGCGCTGGAGCAGCCGGGCGCGGTGATCCTGGTGGGGGACCGGGCCGCGGAGTCGCCGGGCCTGTACTCGGCGGTGTCCGCGCTCGCCGCCCGCACCGGTGCGGCGAT
>NZ_JAMXSG010000148.1:0-14320 GCF_024124365.1 Pseudonocardia sp. McavD-2-B | reverse complement strand
CGGGACCGTGCCCGCCGCGGCGACGGTCACGTGCGGCGTCCCGGCCGCGACCGGGATCCCGGCCGCGGCGAGCCGGTCGCGCAGCGCGGTGAGCGCGGCGGCGCCGTCGTCGTCGAGCCGGAAGCGGACGGTGCTGGGCATCGGTCCCCCGCTCAGACGGGGAGGGCGAAGCGGCCGTCGTCGGTCTGCTCGGCCAGGCCGTCGACCAGCAGCGAGTGCAGGCACCGGTCCCGCTGGCCCGCGTCGGACCAGACGGCGTCCAGCGCGGCCCGCTCGACCGGTCCGGGTGCGGTGCGCAGCACGTCCATGAGCTTGCCGCGTACCTGCCGGTCGGTGCCGGCGAAGCCCTGGACCGGTTTGCGCGGGCCGTCGTAGGCGGGCCTGCCGGCCGCCACCCAGGCGCAGCGGGCCGCGACCGGGCAGTCCGCGCAGCGCGGCGAGCGGGCGGTGCAGACGACCGCGCCCAGCTCCATCAGCCCGGCCGAGACGACGGCGGCCTCGGCGTCGTCGTCGGGCAGCAGTGCGTCCACGTCGGCCAGATCCGCCCGGGTGCGGGCCGGTCCGGCGTCGCCCTGACCGTGCACCGCGCGGGCCACGACCCGGCGGACGTTGGTGTCGACGACGGCGGCGCGCAGCCCGAAGCCGAACGCCGCCACCGCCCGCGCCGTGTAGGAGCCGACACCGGGCAGGGCCTCGAGCGCTTCGACGTCGGAGGGGACGGCGTCGCCGTGCCGGGCGGCGATCGCCGCGGCCGCGTCGTGCAGCCGGATCGCGCGGCGCGGGTAGCCGAGCTTGCCCCAGGCCCGCAGCACGTCCGCGCGCGGCGCGGCGGCCAGCGACGACGGCGCCGGCCAGCGCTCCAGCCAGTCCCGCCAGACCGGTTCGACCCGGGCGACCGGGGTCTGCTGGAGCATGAACTCGCTGACCAGCACGCCCCACGGGGTGGTCTCCGGGCGCCGCCACGGCAGGTCGCGGGCATGCGCCCGGAACCACGGGAAGATCAGGTCGGCCACCACCGTCCCAGTGTCCCGCGCCCCGGCCGGGCCCCCGGCGACGGCCCCGCCGTGATCACGGACCGGGCACCGTCGGCGTCGCCCGCGGCCGTCCCGTGGATCACGGTCCCTACCGCGCCCGCCACCGGGGCGCGCGCCACGACCGGGGTGGTTCCCGGCCGCGGGTGACCGGGCGGGCCCTGTCACCGGACGACGCCGGTCACCGCGGGTCGGTGCGCCACTCGCCCGGGGGTCGGGCGATCCGGGTCGTCGACCCCGTCCGGGCCGGCCCGGGGGGCGCGCGGGCGGCCGTTCCGCCACTGCACTCACCCGGTCGGGACGCGCGGGTCGCCCCGCCGGGTGGACCTCGCCGGACATGTCCGTTCCCGGCGCGGCGGCGGCGACTTCGTGTAACCGGAGATCTACCGTCGGTGACATGCACCCGGTGGGTCCCCTGCCGGCGTCGGTCTACTGGCGTCGGCGCGCGTGCGCGGTCGGCGTCGCGCTGCTCGCGCTCTTCGCGCTGCTGTGGCTCACCACCTGGCTGCTGATCCCACGGGGCTCCGACGAGCCCGCCGGGACGGCCGCACGGACGACCCCCCAGTCGTCGCAGACCACACCGGACACAGGGACGGCCGCACCTGCGGCGCCCCCGGGGTCCCCGTCCCCGGCATCCCCAGCCCCGGGGACGGGGGCACCCGCGTCCGTGCCGCTCCCCGACCCCGCCGCGCCCGGACCCCCGCCGGCCGCCGCGACGGGGACGTCCGCCCCGACGACACACCACGCCCGTCCGTCCAGGTGCCGCAGGCCGCACCCTCCCCGCCGACCGGTCCGGTGCCCTGCACCGACGCGATGATCGAGGTGCGCGCCGAGACCGGGCAGCCGACCTACCCCTCCGGCGCGCGGCCCGAGCTGCGGCTGGTCGTCACCAACGTCTCCGGCCAGCCCTGCGTGCGCGACCTCGACGGCGCCCAGCAGGAGATCGCCGTCTGGAGCGGCGACGGGGCGACCAAGCTCTGGTCGTCCAACGACTGCTCCAACCCGTCGTCGGACGACCTGCGCACCCTGGTGCCCGGCCAGCCGGTGGCCTTCGCCGTGACCTGGACCGGGCTCGCCTCGGAGCCCGGCTGTGCGGGCGAGCGCACCCGGGTGGGCCCGGGGGGCTACCGGGTGCTGGCCCGGCTCGACCGGGTCGTGAGCGAGCCCGCCCCGCTGCTCATGAGCTGAGGCTCAGCGGATGCGGGCCATGATCTCGCGCAGCGACGACGCCTCGGTGATCTGCATCCCGGTCCGCCCGACCTCGGCCCCGGTGGGGACGATCGCCCGGGTGAAGCCCAGCCGTGCGGCCTCCGCGAGGCGCCGGTCGACCCCGTGCACCCGGCGCAGCTCGCCGGCCAGCCCGAGCTCGCCCAGCACGACGAGGTCCGCGGGCAGCGCCGCGTCCCGCTTCGCCGAGACGACCGCCAGCGCGATGGCGAGGTCGGCCGCGGGCTCGGTGATCCGCATCCCGCCGACGGTGGCGGTGTAGACCTCGGCGTCGTGCAGCTTGAGCCCGCCCCGCCGTTCGACGACGGCGAGCAGCATCGGCACCCGCGACGAGTCCAGCCCGGTCACCGCACGGCGCGGGCTCGGGATGTTCGCCCCCGCGACGAGCGCCTGCACCTCGGCCAGCAGTGGCCGTCGCCCGTCCATCACGACGGTCACCGCGGTCCCCGGCTGCACCGTGTCGGCGCCCTGGCCGAACCGGCCGAGGAACAGCCCCGAGGGGTCGGCGAGACCGACGATGCCGGAGTCGCGCAGCTCGAAGCAGCCGACCTCGTCGGCCGGACCGAACCGGTTCTTCACCCCGCGGACCATCCGCAGCGCCGAGTGCTTGTCGCCCTCGAAGTGCAGCACCACGTCGACCAGGTGCTCCAGCACCCGCGGGCCCGCGATGCCGCCGTCCTTGGTGACGTGGCCGACGAGCAGCACGGCCAGGCCGCGTTCCTTCGCCAGCGCGGTCAGCCCCACGGTGACGGCGCGGGTCTGGGTCACCCCGCCGGGGCTGCCGTCGACCGAGGCGGTGGACATGGTCTGGATCGAGTCCACCACCAGCAGCGACGGCCGCAGCGCGTCGACATGGCCGAGCACCGACTCGAGGTCGGACTCGGCGGCGAGGTAGAGCTCGTCGTGGACGCCGCCGGTGCGCTCGGCCCGCAACCGGACCTGGCCCGCGGACTCCTCACCGGAGACGTAGAGGACCCGGGACCGGGCCGCGGCCTGTGCGGCGACCTCCAGGAGCAGCGTGGACTTGCCGACGCCCGGCTCACCGGCCAGCAGCACCACCGCGCCCGGGACGAGCCCGCCACCGAGGACCCGGTCCAGCTCGTCGACGCCGGTCGGCCGGGCCCGGGCGGAGTCCAGCTCCACCTCGGCGATCCGCCGGGCCGGGGTGCTGGGCGCCCCGGCGACGACGGTCCGGCCGCCCCCGCCGGTGCGCACCGGCTCGACCTGCTCGAGCGACCCCCAGGCCTGGCAGCCCGGACAGCGCCCCACCCACTGCGCCGTGCGGTGGTCGCACTCGGTGCAGCGGTAGCCGCCCGAGCGGGCGGCGCGGGACCGGGGGGTCAGTTGCCGGCGGCGCCGCCGGCGCCGCTGCCCTCGTTGCCGGGCGCGACCTCGGCGCCCTCACCGGCCGGGACCGGGTTCGGCTGGTCCACCGACGGGGCCTCGGCCTGGCCGCCGGTCTCGGAGTTGACGCCGGTCTCGGCGCCGTTGGCGCCCTCCTCGCCGTCGGCGAACGACGCGCGCTCCGGGGCGTGCCCCGGGGAACCCTCGACGGTCGGCACGCCGGTCGGGACGGTGAGGGTCACCGAGCCGGCCTTCTCGAACACGAACGTCATCGGGATCTGCGCGCCGGCCGGGACCGGACGGGTCAGGCCCTCGGCGACGAGCTGCACGCGCTTGGCGTTGGTCGGGGTCAGCTGCAGGTTGCCCGGCGAGACCAGCGCGATGTCCTGCGGCATGGTCGCGTCGCCCTGGATCTGCACCGACGCGGCGGCGGGCGAGGTGACCGACACCAGGCGGTCGGCGACCGATCCGGTGTTGACCAGGGTGGCGACGAGCGGTGCGGCGCCGCCCTGGCGGTAGAGCGCGTCCGGCCCCGCGGGCGTGGTCGGGTAGGCGACCTGGACGTCACGCAGGTCGACCGAGCCGACCGTGGCGTTGGCGCCGTTGACGGCGGCGACCTGCTCTGCGGTCTGCGCGATCTGCCCGGCTCCACAGCCGCTGATCAGCAGGCCGGTCAGGGCGACGGCGCCGGCGACCCCGGCCAGGGTCCGGGCGGAACGGCGGGTGCGGCTCACGGTCGTCGTGTCCTTCCTTGCCGGTGCCCCGAAGTGCCCCCGGCGCACATGCTGGGTCTGTCGGGAGGCAGCCTAGTCGCGCGCTCCGGCGCGTTGCGCGGTCGGGCACCCGGGTGTGACGACCGCGTCCCCGCCGGACGGTGGGGCGGCAGACCCGGTGGTCCGGGGCGTGACGCGGCGGCGACCGGCACGTGGCCGGGCCGGTCCGGATGGGCGCCACGCCCGCGGAAACACGTTCCTCCGCCGTTGTCAACCCCCTGACCTGCGACGACGGTGAAAGCCGGTCGCCGTCCCGCCCGGGCGACGTGTTAATCTGGACTCAGCGAAAGGGGCCAGAGGACACATGGTTTTCAAGGTCGGAGAGACCGTCGTCTACCCGCACCACGGTGCCGCGCTCATCGAGGCGATCGAGACCCGGACGATCAAGGGCGAGGAAGTGCAGTACCTCGTCCTGAAGGTCCAGCAGGGCGATCTGACGGTGCGCATCCCCGCCGACAACGTCGAGGTGGTCGGTGTTCGTGACGTCGTGGGCCAGGAGGGGCTGGATCGGGTCTTCGAGGTGTTGCGCGCGCCGCACACCGAGGAGCCCACGAACTGGTCGCGCCGGTACAAGGCGAACTGGGAGAAGCTCACGTCCGGTGACGTGAACAAGGTCGCCGAGGTCGTCCGCGACCTCTGGCGGCGAGAGAAGGACCGGGGCCTGTCCGCCGGTGAGAAGCGGATGCTGGCCAAGGCGAGGCAGATACTGGTCAGCGAGCTCGCGCTGGCCGAGGGCACCGACGAGGAGCGGGCCGAGGTCCTGCTCGACGAGGTGCTCGCCACCGCGAACGCCTGACCGGCGTGCACGGACCGTCCTCCGGGGCGGGTGTCGTCGCGGTGCTTCCCGCGGCCGGTTCCGGGGTGCGTCTGGGTGCAGGTGTGCCCAAGGCGTTCGTCGGACTGGCCGGGGTTCCCATGCTGGTACGCGCGGTCGACGGCCTTCTCGCGTCCGACGTCGTCGGGCACGTGGTGGTCGTCGTCCCCGCGGACCAGGTGGACGCCGCCGCCGCCATCCTGCCCGGACGCCCGGCGACCGTCGTCGCCGGCGGTGCCGACCGCACCGCCTCCGTCGCGGCGGGTCTCGCTGCGACCGGGACGGACGCCGAGGTCGTGCTGGTGCACGACGCCGCGCGCCCGCTCACACCACCCGACGTCGTCCGCCGGGTGGTCGGCGCCGTGCGCGCGGGCGCGCCCGCGGTGATCCCGGTGCTCCCCGTGGCCGACACGGTCAAACGGGTCGACGGCGCCGGGACCGTCGTGTCCACCGTGGACCGCTCCGAGCTGCGTGCGGTGCAGACGCCGCAGGGGTTCCGCGCGGCCGACCTGCGCCGCGCCCACGCGGGAACACCCGACCCCCGCACCGACGACGCCGGGCTGGTCGAGTCGCTCGGCGACCCGGTCACCACCGTCGCCGGGGACCCGCTCGCGTTCAAGATCACCACCGCGTGGGACCTGCGCATCGCCGAACTGCTGCTCGCCGGGGCGGGCCGCGTCACCGAGCACGAGGAACACGCATGAGGGTCGGGATCGGTACCGACGTGCACCCGGTCGAGCCGGGCCGCGACTGCTGGGTCGCGGGTCTGCTGTGGCCCGGGGCCGACGGCTGCGCCGGGCACTCCGACGGCGACGTCGCCGCACACGCCCTGTGCGACGCCCTGCTGTCCGCGGCGGGGCTGGGCGACCTGGGCGCGGTGTTCGGCACCGGCCGTCCGGAGTGGACGGGTGCGAGCGGGGCGACCCTGCTCGCCGAGGTCCGCCGCCTGCTCACCCGCGACGGCTGGACCGTCGGCAACGCCGCCGTCCAGGTGATCGGGAACGACCCGAAGATCGGGAAGCGCCGGGCCGAGGCCGAACGGGTGCTCTCGGAGGTGGTGGGCGGCCCGGTGTCGGTGTCCGGTACGACGACCGACGGGCTGGGGCTGACCGGGCGCGGCGAGGGCCGCGCCTCCGTCGCGACGGCGCTGTTGCTGCCCGCGGGCTAGAGACGCCCGGTCCGTTCCTGGATCTGCTCCGGGGTGAGGTCGTCGGCGTGGGCCGCCACCATCCAGGCGTGGCCGAACGGGTCGGCGAGCCGGCCGCCGCGCTGCCCGTAGTCGTGGTCGGTCACCGGGAACAGCACCCGGCCGCCGTGCTCCACCATCGCCGCGGCGACCGCGTCCGGGTCGTCGACCTCCAGGGCCAGGATCACCGCGCCCGGCCCCGACGGCGCGGGGTCGACGTCGTCGCCGTCCTTGACGGCCCACTCCTCGCCGCCGGCCCGCAGCAGGGCGTGCACCACGGCGCCGGAGCCGTCGGTGTAGCGCTCCACGAGCTCCGCGCCGAACACGGCGCGGTAGAAGTCGATCGCGGCGTCGGCGTCGGGCACGACCAGCCGCGGGTACATCCGCTGAACAGCCATGCCGGACACCTTGCCGCAGCCCCACCGCGCGTGTAGTGGACGAATCGGAGGCCCGTACCCTGGTGACGTGAGCCTCAGACTTCTCGACTCAGCGACCAGGGAGCAGCGTGCGTTCACGCCGCTGCGGGCCGGAGCAGTGTCGATGTACGTCTGTGGGGCGACCGTGCAGGGCCTGCCGCACATCGGCCACGTCCGCTCGGGCCTCAACTACGACGTGCTGCGTCGCTGGCTGGCCCGGTCCGGGTACGACGTCACGCTGGTCCGCAACGTCACCGACATCGACGACAAGATCCTGCGCAAGGCGCAGGCCGCGGGCCGTCCGTGGTGGGAGTGGGCGGCCACGCACGAGCGGGCCTTCACCGCCGCGTACGACGCGCTGGGCTGCCTGCCGCCGTCGGTGGAGCCCCGGGCGACCGGGCACATCACGCAGATGGTCGAGCTGATCGAGCGGCTGATCGAGCGCGGCCACGCCTACGCCGCGGGCGGAGACGTGTACTTCGCCGTGCGCACCCTGCCCGACTACGGCGCGCTGTCCGGTCAGCGCGTCGACGACGTCCACCAGGGTGAGGGCGAGGGCGGCGCCAAGCGCGACGCCCTGGACTTCACGCTGTGGAAGGCCGCCAAGCCCGGCGAGCCCAGCTGGCCCACCCCCTGGGGGAACGGGCGTCCCGGCTGGCACCTGGAGTGCTCGGCGATGGCGACCGCCTACCTCGGCCCGGAGTTCGACATCCACGGCGGCGGCCTGGACCTGGTGTTCCCGCACCACGAGAACGAGCGCGCCCAGAGTCACGCGGCCGGGGACGGGTTCGCCCGGTTCTGGCTGCACAACGCCTGGGTGACCATGGGCGGGGAGAAGATGTCGAAGTCGCTGGGGAACACCCTGGCGATCGAGAACCTGCTCGAGCGGGTCCGCCCGGCCGAGCTGCGCTACTACCTGGTCGGCCCGCACTACCGATCGGCGATCGAGTACTCCGACGCCGCGCTGGACGAGGCCGTCGCCGCGTACCGGCGGATCGAGTCGTTCGTGCACCGGGTGCGCGAGCGGCACGGCCTGCCCGAGGTCGCGGCGGAGCTGCCCGGCGCGTTCACCGCCGCACTCGACGACGACCTGGGCACCCCGCTCGCGCTCGGCACCGTGCACACCCTGGTGCGCGAGGGCAACACCGCCCTCGACGCCGGGGACGTCACCGGCGCGCTGCGGGCCGCGTCCGCGGTCCGTGCGACGACCGAGGTGCTCGGCCTGGACCCGCTGGCAGCCGGCGGCGTGGCCGAGGAGTCGGGCGACGCCGCCCGGCAGGCACTGGGCACCCTGGTGGAGACGATGCTCGAGCGCCGCCGGGCCGCGCGCGCCGAGCGCGACTTCGCCACCGCGGACCGGCTCCGCGACGAGCTGCTCGCCGCCGGGATCGCCGTCGAGGACGGCGCCGACGGCTCCACCTGGACTCTCAAAGACAACTAGGACTCGTAGAACTCATGGCAGGCAACTCCAAGCGCCGCGGTGCGATCCGTAAGGACGGCACCAAGAAGGGCATGGTCGTCGGATCCGGCGGCCAGCCCCGGCGCGCACTGAAGGGCAAGGGCCCGACCCCGCCCGGCGAGATGCGACCCGGCCACCCGAAGGCGAGGGCGGCCGCGCGCCGCGCCGCCCAGGACCAGCAGCAGCGCCGACGCCCGGTCGCGGGCCGTCGCGGTGACGGGGAGACCCCGGAGACCGTGCTCGGCCGCAACCCGGTCGTCGAGTGCCTGCGGGCCGGCGTCCCGGCGACGGCGCTGCAGGTGGCCACCGGCATGTCCGCCGACGACCGCGTCACCGAGGCCGTCGCGCTGGCTGCGGAGCGGGGCATCTCCATCCTGGAGGTGCCGCGCAACGACCTCGACCGGATCAGCGGGGGAGCGCTGCACCAGGGCCTCGCCCTGCAGGTGCCGCCGTACGCCTACGCCCACCCCGACGAGGTGCTGGAGGCCGCGTCGCACTCCGGGCGCCCGGCACTGGCCGTCGCCCTGGACGGGGTGACCGACCCGCGCAACCTGGGTGCGGTCGTCCGGTCGGTGGGGGCGTTCGGCGGGCACGGCGTCGTCGTGCCGCAGCGGCGCGCCGCGGGCATGACCGCGGTGGCCTGGCGGACCTCGGCGGGCACCGCGGCCCGGGTCCCGGTCGCGCGCGCGACGAACCTGACCCGCACCCTGCAGGAGTACGCCTCCGCAGGGCTGATGGTCGCCGGTCTGGCCGCCGACGGCGACGTCTCCCTCGACGACTTCGACCTGGCCTCCGGGCCGCTGGTGATCGTCACCGGGTCGGAGGGGAAGGGCCTGTCCCGGCTGGTCCGCGAGACCTGCGACGTGACGGTCTCGATCCCCCTGGCCGGTCGCGTGGAGTCCCTGAACGCCTCGGTCGCCACCGGCGTCGTTCTGGCCGAGGTGGCCCGCCGCCGTCGCGTCGGCCGCTGACCCGACGCGTGATCGCCGCGACGCGCGGTGATCCGCTCCCCGCGCGCGTCCGGACGCACGCGACGGGCGGATCACCGCGCGGACAGCGGAATCAGGCGCGGACCGGGCCCCGGCCGCGCAGCCGGCCCACCAGCCGGCAGAGCAGGTAGGCGACGAACCCGATGGTCGCCACGTAGGCCGAGATCGGCAGCCCCGGCGCCAGCGACAGGATCGTCCCGCCGACCAGCGCGACCTCCGCGATGACGATCGCGAGGACGGTCGCCAGCAGCGGGTTCGCGGTGACCCGGTTCGCCGCGGCGCCGGGCACGATCAGCACCGACAGCACCAGGATCGCTCCGACGATCGGCACGGCCAGCGCCGTCACCAGGCCGATCAGCACGCCGAACACCAGGGTCAGCGCGCGGACGGGCACACCGCGCGCCAGCGCGACGTCGGGGTCGGTGCTGGCGAACAGCAGCGGCCGGTAGAGCAGTGCCAGGGTCGCGAGCACGACGACGGCGACGACCCCCAGCACCCACAGGTTCTGCTGGTCGACCGACACGATGGAGCCGGTCAGCAGGCCGAACCGGTTGGAGGAGCGGCCGTCGTAGAGGGCCAGGAACAGCACGCCCAGGCCGAGCCCGAACGCCATCACCACGCCGATCGCGGAGTCCCGCTCGCGTTGGCGCAGGCCCAGCACGCCGAAGATCACTGCGGCGACGACGGCGCCCACCACCGCCCCCACCCCGACGGCGACGCCGAGCAGCAGCCCGGCCGCGGCCCCGGTGAAGGCCAGCTCGGCGGTGCCGTGCACGGCGAAGGCCATCCCGCGGCTGACGACCAGCGGGGCGAGCAGCCCGGCGACCAGCCCGAGCACCGCGCAGGCGATGAGCGCGTTGCGGACGAACGGGTAGCCCAGCAGCGTGCCGGTGCCGGACAGGTCGAGGATCCGGGCCAGGAACTCGGTCACGCGCCACCCCCGACCGCGACGCCGTGCTCGGTGTGCTCGTCCCGGGGGACCGGGGAGTCCTCGGCCCCGACGACGACCAGCCGGTCGCGGACCCGCAGCACGTCGACGTCGGTGCGGTAGAGCCGCGACAGCGTCTCCGAGGTCATGACCTCGTCGGTGGTGCCGATCGAGAACCGGCCGTCCACGAGGTAGAGGACCCGGTCCACCAGCGGCAGCACCGGGTTGATCTCGTGGGTCACGAACAGCACCGCGGTGCCCGCGGCGCGGCGGCGCTCGTCGATCAGTCGGGTCACGATCCGCTGGTGGGACAGGTCCAGGCTGAGCAGGGGTTCGTCGCACAGCAGCACCGCCGGGTCCCCGACGAGTGCCTGCGCGACCCGCAGCCGCTGCTGCTCGCCGCCGGACAGCCGCCCCACGGGGGCGTCGGCGTACCCGGTGCCGCCGACCTGGGCCAGCGCGCGGTCGACGCGCTCCCGCCGCTCGCGTCGCCGGCCCAGGCCGAGACCGAAGCGGTGCCCGTCGAGCCCGAGGCCGACGAGGTCGCGCCCGCGCAGCGGCAGGTCCGGGTCGAGCGGCTGCTGCTGCGGGACGTAGCCGATCTCCGGGCTGCCGCGCCGCGGGGTGTGCCCGCCGACGGTCACGGTGCCGTCGGAGAGCGGGAGCAGCCCCAGCAGGACGCGCATGAGCGTCGTCTTGCCGGAGCCGTTCGGGCCGAGGACGGCGACGAACTCGCCGGGGGCGACGTCCAGGTCGAGGCCGGACCACAGGGTCCGGGCCCCGAACCGGAGGCCCGCCCCGCGCAGTGACAGCGCGGACTGTTGCGAGGAACCCATGTCAGCGGTTCAGCGCCGCGGAGAGCTCGTCCAGGTTGGCGTTCATCCACTGCACCCAGTCGGTGGTGCCCGCGGGCAGAGTCTCGGACATCTGGACCACCGGGACGCCTCCCTTCTGGGCGGCGTCGCGGACCTGGTCGGTGGTCGGCGAGGTCGTCTGGCTGTTGAGGATCAGCGCGTCGACCGGCGGCTGCGCGGTGAACAGCCCCAGCATCTGCGCGACGACGGCGGCCGGCGGGTCGGTGCCCTCCTCGACGGCCGAGGAGAACTCCTGCGGGGTCGCGTTCGCGATCCCGGCGGCCTGCAGCAGGTAGGCGGGCACCGGCTCGGTGACGGCGACCCGGGCCCCCGGGTGCGCACGGCCGATCTCGGTGGCCTTCGACGTCAGCTGGGCGACGCCGCCCTCGAGGGTCTGGGCGTTGGTGCGGAAGTACTCCGCGGCGCTCGGGTCGATGCGGCCGAGCTGGTCGGCGAGCTGCTCGGCGACGCGGCCGACCGCGGCCGGGTCGTACCAGACGTGCTCGTTGAACGAGCCGTGCTCGTGCTCGTGCTCCGCCTCGCCCGCGGGCTCGGGGGTGGCCCCGGCGTCGTGGTCGTGGCCGTGGTCGTCGGCGGCGGCCTCCTGGGCCCCCTCGATGCCGGAGACCTCGACGGCGTCGACCAGCGGTGCCGCGTTGCCGGACGCGGCGACGAGATCGGTCATGAACGCGTCGTAGCCGCCGCCGTTCATGACCAGCAGCTGGGCCTCGCCGACGGTCGCCGCGTTCTGCGGGGTCGGCTCGTAGCCGTGCGGGTCGACGTCGGGGGAGCTGATGACCGACTCGACCCTGGCGTAGTTGCCGCCCACGGCGCGGGCGACCGCGCCCCAGGCGTCGGTGGAGGTGACGATCTTCACCTGCGGGGTGTCGGCGCTGGTGGGGGCGTCGATCTGGCCGGAGCCGCAGGCGGTCAGACCCAGGGCGAGTGCGGCCAGCCCGGCCACGAGCGCGGCCGGGCGGAGCGGGGATCGGGACACGGACGGAACTCCCATCAACATATCGGCATACATTTATTGGAAATCATTCTCAGATTCACTCTACCGCTGTACGGGGAGCCGGGAACGCGCGCGGCGTGTGATCCCGTCGTGGCCGGTCGGGGCGGACTTTCACGTGCGTGACCGCGCCGCTACCGTTCGGGGAATGACCGGCCCCCAGCACCCGCGGCGTCCGGCGACGCTCGCGTCGCTGGCCGCCGAGCTCGGGGTCTCCCGGACGACCGTGTCGAACGCCTACAACCGCCCCGACCAGCTGTCCGCGCCGCTGCGCGAGCGTGTCCTGGAGGCGGCCCGGCGGCTCGGCTACCCGGGCCCGGACCCGGTCGCCCGCTCGCTGCGCACCCGGCGCGCCGGAGCGGTGGGCCTGCTGCTCACCGAGGCGCTCAGCTACGCCTTCCGCGACCCGGGCGCCACCGGCTTCCTGGAGGGGCTCGCGCTGGCCTGTGAGAAGGCGGGCACCGGCCTGCTGCTGATCCCGGTCAGCCCCGAGCACTCCGACGTCGACTCCGTCTACCAGGCCGGGGTCGACGGCTTCGTCGTCTACTCGGTCAGTGAGGACGACCCGCACTTCCGGGCCGTCCTGCAGCGCCCGGTGCCGACGGTCGTCTGCGACCAGCCCACCGGGATCACCGGGGTGGACCGCGTCGGCGTCGACGACCGCGCCGGGACCCTCGCGCTCGGGCGGCACCTCGTCGAGCTCGGCCACCGCCGCGTCGGTGTGCTCTGCATGCGCCTGTCCTCGCACCGGCACGACGGCAGGGCCGACGTCGCCCGGCAGGAGGGCAGCTCCTACGCCGTGCAGCGGGAGCGCCTCGCCGGGCTGCGCGCGGCGCTCGCCGAGGCCGGTGTCGACTGGGCCGACGTCCCGGTCATCGAGCGGTTCGAGCACTCCCTCGACGCCGGCGCGGACGGCGCCGCCACCCTGCTGGACTCCCACCCCGGGATCACCGCGCTGGTGTGCACCTCCGACATCCTCGCCCTCGGCGCGCTGCGCGAGGCCCGCGACCGCGGCCTGCGGGTGCCCGAGGACCTCTCGGTCGCCGGGTTCGACGGCGTGCCCGAGGCCGAGCGCGTCGGCCTGACCACGGTCCGCCAGCCGTTCCGCGAGAAGGGCCTCGAGGCCGGACGGCTGCTGCTCGAACGCGGCGACCGCCACGTCCCCGAGCACGTCACGCTCCCGACGGAGCTGATCGTCGGGGCGACCACCCGCGGGCTGCGCCAGTCCGGGGAGTTCTTCTCCGGATGGTGAGCCTGACCGGGCTGCGCCGCTACCCGGTCAAGTCCTGCCGGGGCGCGGACGTCGCCCGCGCGGTCGTCGAACGGGCCGGTCTCGCCGGGGACCGGCGCTGGATGCTGGTCCGCTACGACGGCGCCGTGGTCACCGCGCGCACCCACCCGCGGCTCGTGCTCGTCGCGCCCACCCTCGCCGACGACGGGCTCCGCCTGACCGGACCGGGGCTGCCGCCGTTCACCGTCCCCGTGCCCGACGGCGAGCCGGTGCCGGCCCGCGTGCACCGCTGGGACACCGCCGGCGTCCCGGCCGGCCCGGCGGCCGACGCCTGGTTCTCCGAGCTGCTCGGCGACCCGGTGCGGCTGATCCACCTCGACGACCCGGCCCGACGCGGTCCCGACCCCGACTTCTCCCACGACGAGGACCGCGTCTCCTACGCCGACGGCTACCCGCTGCTGCTCGCCTCCACGGCCTCGCTGCACGCGCTGGACGCGCTGGTCGCCGACGGCCCGGACGCGGCCGAGGCGCCGCTGCCGATGACCCGGTTCCGGCCGAACGCCGTCGTCGACGGCGCACCGGCCTGGGCCGAGGACGGCTGGCGGCGCATCCGGATCGGCGCCGCGGAGTTCCGGGTGGCCAAGGGCTGCGCCCGCTGCGTGCTCACCACCGTCGACCCGGACACGGCCGTCACGGGCCGCGAGCCGATGGCCACCCTGGCCCGGCACCGGCGGTTCGACGGCAAGGTGTGGTTCGGGGTCAACCTGATCCCGGACGACCCGGGCGCGGAGATCGCCGTCGGCGACGAGGTCGAGGTGCTCGACGCCGTCGACCCGGCCTGCGGTCCGCCGCGCTGACCCGTACCGGCCACGGTTCCTCCCGCCCCGTCGGTATCGTCGGGTTCGGGTCGCCCGTCCGGGTGGCCGGACCGGGGCGAGGGGGAGGTTGCGCTGAACGACGAGCGCGACCCACGTCGCCGTCCGCCACCACCGCCCCCGGGCCCCGCCGGGCGGCGCCCCCCGATGCCGCCTCCCGCGCCGCGTCCCGGGGCCGGGA
>NZ_JAMXSG010000147.1:0-14363 GCF_024124365.1 Pseudonocardia sp. McavD-2-B | reverse complement strand
AGCACCGTGCGCCCGACCCCGGCGACCAGCGCGAGCAACACCCCCGCCGAGGCGAGGGCACCGCCGAGGCGCACCACCGGCTCAGTCCCGTCCCCGGACGCGGCGGCCAGCGGCGCCGCGGACGCCGCGAGGGCGTCCGGCCCGGCGGACCGCAGCGCGGCGACGGCGACCACCGCGTAGACCACCAGCACGAGACCGAGCGCGAGCGGGATCGCCCGCGGAATCGTGCGGGCGGGGTCGCGGACCTCCTCCCCGAGGGTGGCGATGCGGGCGTACCCGGCGAAGGCGAAGAACAGCAGCCCGGCCGCCTGCAGCACCGCGAGCGGACCGGCGCAGGCCCACCCGTCGAACGGGGAGACGACGGCCGGCCGGGAGAACGCGGCGACGACCACCGCCGCCAGCACGGCGACGGTGCACACGACCAGCAGCCGGGTGACGAGCGCGGTGCGGGTGATGCCGCGCAGGTTGACCGCCACCATCGCGACGACGGCCGCCGCCGCGACCGCGCGGGCGTGTTCCGGCCACGCGTAGGAGCCCAGCGTCAGGGCCATCGCGGCGCACGAGGCGGTCTTGCCGGTGACGAACGCCCACCCGGCGAGGAACCCCCATGTCTCTCCCAGCCTGCGGCGCCCGTACACGTAGGCGCCCCCGGACTCCGGGTACCGGGCGGCGAGCCAGGCCGAGGACATCGCGTTCGCCGTCGCGATCGCCCCGGCCACCAGCAGTGCCGGGAGCAGCGCGGTCCCGGCGATCGCCGCGGCGGGCCCGAACACCGCGAACACCCCCGCACCGAGCATGGAGCCGACACCGAGGACGACGGCGTCACCGGTACCGAGCCGGCGCTGCGGGGTCGTGTGCACGTGCTCACCCTTCCCCGACGTGCGACCGGCCGGTCGGCGGGGTACCCGGCGGCTCATGGGACGGACCGCACACGACCGGCCGCTGACGTTCACCATCGGGCGCGAGGAGCTCGTCGTCCGGCAGCGGTACGAGGTGCTCAGCATCGTCAACGACATCCTGGTCGCGCTGTGGTTCGTGATCGGCAGCGTGCTGTTCTTCCACGAGGCCACCACCTACGCGGGGACCTGGCTGTTCCTCGTCGGCTCGATCGAGCTGATGATCCGCCCGCTGATCCGGCTCGCGCGCCGGGTGCACCTGCGGCGGATCACCGGGGCGCCGCCGGAGGCGGGCCACGACTTCTGACCCGTCCCGCTCAGCCCGCCTGCCGGGTGTCCCCGAGCAGACCGGGGAGCACCGCGACCCCGTCGACGACGTCGGTCGGCCCCGCCGCGCGGAGCTCGGCGCGGCCCTGCGCCCCGGTGAGCACCGCGACGACCCGCCCGGCCCGGGCGTTGCGGCCGGCCTCGACGTCGAGCACGGTGTCCCCCGCTGTCAGCACGGCCGCCGGGTCGGCGACCCCGGTCAGCGCCATCGCGCGCCGGATCATCGCCGGGTCGGGCCGTCCGGCCGCGACCTCCTCGGCACAGACCACGGCGTCGAGCTGCCCGGTGAAGCGCCCGGGGAGCGCGGCCAGCAGCGGGTCGGTGACCTGCCGGTCGAATCCGGTGGTCAGCACCACCGCGATCCCCGCCGCGCGCAGCGCGGCCAGCGCCTCGGGGACCCCGGGCAGCGGACGCGGCGGCGACGCGGCGTAGGCGTCGGCGAGGCGGGCGACGAAGGCGTCGTGCAGGCCCTCGACGGCGCGGGCGTCGCGGACGCCGGTGAGCGCGCCGAGGGCCTCGCGCTTGTCGGCCCCCATCCAGCGGCGGATCGCGACGTCGTCGGCCGGATGTCCGGCGCGGGCGACGACGTCGGCGAGGACCCGGTAGACCGCTCCCCCCTCGTCGACGGTGGTCCCGGCGATGTCCAGTGCGGCGAGGCGGATCACGTGTCACTCCCGAGACGGCGGCGGACCTGCGCGGACAGCTGGTCGACCGCGACGATCAGCACCAGCACGACGAGGATGTGGGTGAGCATCTCGTCGAACCGGAACAGCTGGATGGACTGGTTGATGAGGAACCCGATGCCGCCGGCGCCGACCAGGCCCAGCACCAGCGACGAGCGGACGTTGACGTCGAAGCGGTAGAGCAGCAGCCCCACCAGCTGCGGGGTGACCGACGGCAGCAGCGCGTGCACGGCGACCTGCAGCCGTCCGGCGCCCGCGGAGCGCAGCGCGGTGGGCGGGCCGGGGTCGGCGTCCTCGACGGTCTCGGCCCAGAGCTTGCCCATCACGCCGATGTTGTGCAGGACCAGCGCGAGCACCCCGGGGAACGGGCCGAGCCCGACCGCGGTGACGAAGACCAGTGCGAACACGACGTCGGGCACGGCACGCAGGAACGACAGCACGCCACGGGCGGCCTGGTAGGTGACCGGCCCGGGGGCGGTGCCGCGCGCGGCGGCCAGGGCGAGCGCCAGCGCGAACGGGATCGACAGGGTGGTGCCGAGCAGCCCGATCCACAGGGTGACCAGGGCTCCCTGCAGGCTCGGCCCCAACACCGCCCAGGACAGGTCGGGCGGGACCGCCTCGGTGAGGAACTCGGCCATCCCGTCGGCGCCGCCGAGCAGCGTCGCGAACGACATCTCGGTGGCGCGCCAGGCGACGACGTGCACGACGAGCAGCACGACGACGACCGTCGCCGCCAGGGCGAGGGTGCGCGGGTCGCGGCGCCGCGGCGGGACGGGGACGCGGCGGACGTCCGGTGCGGTGGTGCTCACGGTGCGGCCTCCAGTGCGGCCGCCGGCCCGCGGTGGTCGGCGGCGTCGGGGTAGAGCGCGCGGACGTCGCCGCCGGGTGGTCCGTCGAGGGCGACGTGCCCGGACCGCAGCCCGACGACGCGGTCGGCGTGCCGGGCGGCGAGGTCGGGCTGGTGCAGGACGGCGAGCACGGCGAGGTGCTCGGTGTGGGCGAGCTCGGCGAGCAGGCCGAGCACCTGTTCGGCGGCGGCCGGGTCGAGCGCGGACACCGGCTCGTCGGCGAGCAGGACCCGGGCGCGCTGGCACAGTGCGCGGGCGACGGCGACCCGCTGCTGCTGCCCGCCGGACAGCGACCCGGCGCGGTCGTGGGCGCGGTCGGCGAGTCCGACGCGGTCGAGGCAGCCCATCGCCTCCTCCCGCAGCGCCCGCGGGAACAGGGACGGGACCAGCGAGGACCGCAGCGGGAGCCGTCCCAGAGCGCCGGCGCAGACGTTGTCGAGCACGGTGCGCCGGGTGACGAGGTGGATCCGCTGGAAGACCAGCGCGACGTCGAGCCGTCCGCGTGGCCGGCCGTCGACGAGCACCCGCCCGAGGTGTGGGGTCAGCCCGGCTGCTGCGCGCAGCAGCGTCGACTTGCCCGAGCCGTTGGCGCCGAGGACGGCGAGCAGCTCCCCGGCGTGGACGTCGACGTCGACGCCGTGGAGGACCTCGCGGTCGCCGTAGCGCACCCGGGCACCGCGGACCTCCAGCAGCGCGCTCACTGGACGTCCTTCTCGGTCAGGCCGAGCGTGCGGGCCAGCTCGAACAGCGGCGCATAGGTGTCGCGGGTGACCGGGACGAGCTTCCCGGGCGGGGTGACGTCGAGCAGCGCGCCGATCTCCCCCACCGCCTGCGGGTCGAGGTTCAGCAGGGCGTCGGTGACGGCGGCCTTGAACGCCGGGTCGAGGTTGCCGCGCACGGTCACCGGGTCGTTGGGGATCGGCGCGGAGGTCCAGACCCGGCGGAACCCCGCCGGGTCGAACGTCCCCGACGCGGTGGCCGAGGCCAGCTGCTGGGAGTTGATCTCGGCGGCGTCGACGGTGCCGTTGGTCAGCGCGAGCAGCGCCTCGGGGTGACCGCCGGCGTAGTCGACCCGGACGTCGGCGGGGGCGAGCCCGGCGTCGAGCAGTGCCTTGCGCGGTAGGGCGTCACCGGAGGTGGAGCCGACCGAGCCCAGGGCGAGGGTGCGGCCGCGGAGCTGGGTCACCGTGGTGACCTCGGAATCGCGCGGCACCCAGATCCCGGCGGTGTAGGCGGACAGCTCCCCGGTCGCGGTGCCGAACGAGGCGACCGGCTCGGCCCCGGCACGCTCGGATGCGAAGACGTAGCCGAGCGGGCCGAAGATCCCGATCTCCAGGCGGTCGTTGCGCATGGCGAGGACCTCGGCCGCGTAGTCCTCGGTGACCTGCACCCGGACCGGGCAGCTCAACCGGCGTTCGAGGGCGTCGCCGAGGATCTCCGCGGCGGGCACGAGCTTCGCCGGGTCCTCGAACGGTTCGATGCCCATCCGGATCTGCCCGCCGGGGCAGGTGGGCGACTCGGCGACGGTGGGGCCGGACGGGCCGGCGCAGGCGGTGAGAGCGAGGCTCGCGGCCAGTGCGGCGACGGCGAGCAGGCGGGGGCGGCGCATGGGGGTCTCCCGTTTCAGAGGACGCGGTCGAGCACGGCCGGTGCGAGGCCGAACGCGGTGGTCATGCCGATGCCGGAGGTGACCGCGACGGCGCTCGTCGCCGGTGCGACCGGGCGGATCAGGAACTCGCCGGGGGCGTCGGCGTAGACGCCCCGCCACCGGCGGACGACGTCGACGCCGGTCCCGAGCAGCGCCCGGGTCTCGGCGAGCAGCAGGTCGTCGAGGGTCTCGTCGGTCCAGGGCTCGGGTGTGCGGTCGTAGTGGTGGGTGTCGCCGACGACGAGGTCGCCGCCGGGCAGCTGGGTGAGCATGTGGTTGACGCCCGCGTCGAGCAGCTCCGGGCGCTCGGTGCGCCAGCGCTCGCGCAGCGCGGCGGCGCCCGCGGTGCCCGACAGGGCCGGGTAGCGCAGCATCGAGCTGCCGGTGAGCACGGCCGGGCCGATCGTGAGCGGGGTGTGCGGGCGGACCTGCAGCATCTGCAGGACGCAGCGCCGCAGGCCCGCGTCGTCGGCGAGGCCGGGGACGAGGCGGTCCAGGTCGTGACCGACGCAGAGGAGGACCCGGTGGGCCCGGAACTCCCCGCGCCCGGTGCGGACGACCACCGGGCCGTCGCCGCTCGCGTCCCCGATCCCCCCGGCCCCGGCCCGGGCCTCGCCGGCCCCGGCGCCGGCCGCGTCGATGCCGTGCACCGGGCAGCCGAAGTGGATCTCGGCACCGGGCCGGGCCGCGAGCCACGCCGCGATCGCCCCGGCCGCCCGGCGCTGCTCGACCCGCAGGTCACGCGGCAGGAACGCCCCGCCGTGCAGGCCGTCGCGGGCGACCGGGACCCGGTCGACGACCCGCGCCGGGTCGAGCAGCTCGACGTCGTCGCCCCGGGTGGCCGCGAGCTCCTCGAGTGCGGCGCGCTCCTCGGCCGACCGGGCGACGACCACGGTGCCGCACTCGGCGACGCCGAACCCGGCCTCGGCGCCCAGCCGCAGCCAGGTGCCGCGGCCGCGGGTGGCGAGCTCCAGCGCATCGCCGGTCTGGGCGGTGAGGCAACCGTGGCCGAAGTTGCGCACCGAGGCTCCGACGGCGTGGGCGTCACGCTCGAGCACGGTCACGTCCAGGCCGCGCTCGACGGCCTCGACGGCGTGGGCGAGGCCGACGACGCCGGCCCCGACGATCAGGAGATCACTCGTCCGGGTCACGGCGGGGACGGTGCCAGCCGGATGTCCCCGACCGCAATGACTTGTCGATACAAGTCGGGATCTGTTCACCTGCCCGACCTCTGGACGTCGTGCTCAGCGCCCTGGCACTTGTAGAGTCACCAGCCGTGGGGACCCCGTTGCACCGCACACTGGCCGACGAGCTGCGCGCCCGGATCCGCAGCGGCGCGATCGGTGTCGGCGAGGCGCTGCCGTCCGAGGCCGAGCTGTGCCGGGAGTTCTCGGCGTCGCGCGGCCCCGTCCGCCAGGCCCTGGCCGCCCTGCGCGACGAGGGCCTGATCGGCGGCGGGCAGGGCCGGCGCTCGGTGGTGCTGGACGCGGTGCCCGCCCAGCCGTTCGAGTCGTTCCTGTCCTTCACCCGGCGCGCGGAGCTGACCGGCCACGTCCCGGGCCAGCGCCTGCACGAGATCGCACTGCGGCACCCGTCGCCCGCGGTGGCGGCGGCGCTGGGCCTGGAGCCCGAGGACTACGCGGTCCAGCTGATCCGGCTCCGCCTGCTCGACGACCGCCCCGCGATGCTGGAGCGGATGACGTACGTGGAGAAGGTCGGGCGCGCCCTGCTCGACGCCGACCTCAACGCCGGGTCGATCTACGCCCTGCTCACCGGCCAGGGCGTCGACCTGCACGCGGCCCGGCACACCTTCGACGCCGTCGCCGCCGACGAGCTCGACGCGTCCCTGCTCGGCGTCGAGGTCGGACACCCCCTGCTCCGCGAACGGCGGCTGACCTGGGACGCCGCCGGGGACGCTCTCGAGTGGTCGGAGGACCGCTACCGCCCGGACGTCGCGACCGTGACGGTGACGAACACCCGCAGCGGGCGGGGTGGGTTCGCGCGGGAATGAGCGGGCGGGAGCGGGTCCACCCGCGGGTGGGCTGCGACGCGCTCCCGCCGGCGACGGCGGTGCCCGGACCGGGAGTCGCACCGCCGCCACCGTCGCCACCCCTGCCGCCGCCGCTGCCCCTGCCGCTGCCGCTCAGAGGTGCCCCTGTTCTGGACTCGCTTACCGGGTAAGCGAATCGACACACACATCCCCTCCGGAGCCCGGAGAAGGACCGCCCTGCCGCATCGGTTCGTGCGATGGCCCGGCCCGGCGATCGGGAGCGACGTCAGGGACGCACGGCCTGGCGCGGCGCCGCACCCGGCAACCCGGCGGCGGCGAAGGCGTCGTCGAGCGCGTCGAGGGACCACGGGCCACCGGTCAGCTCGGCGAACGGGAACCGCGTGTGCTCCGCGACGAGGAACGCGACCGCGGCGGCGAGGTGGCGGGGGGCGTAGTTGTGCACGCCGACGACCGTGTGCAGCCCGCGGACCAGGCGTTCCGGGTCGAGTCCCACTGCGGGGCCGGGCGAGACCGACCCGGCGAGGACGGCGGTGCCGCCGACGTCGAGCGCGTCGAGGCAGGCGCGCACGGCGGCGGGTGCACCGGACAGCTCCAGCGCGACGTCGAATGCCCGCTCCGGCGGGGCCCCGACCGTGTCCGCTGCGCCGAAGCGACGTGCCCGGGCGCGACGGTCGGCGTGCGGGTCGGCGACCACGACCTCGGCACCCGCGCGGGAGGCCATCGCCGCCGCGGTCACGCCGAGCATGCCCGCACCGGTCACCAGCACCCGCGTTCCCGGTCCCGGCGAGCCCGCGGCGTCGAGGACCGCGGCGACCGTGGCCGTCGCGCACGAGGCGGGTGCGGCGACCTCGTCGGGCACCGCTGGAGGGACGACGACCGTCGCCGTGCCCGGGGCGAGCAGGCAGTGGGTGGCGAACCCGCCGGTCAGCGGACGGGCCTCGTCCAGCGGGGCGTGGCCGTACTTGTGCAGGTCGGCGCACTTCTGCGGGATCCCGCGACGGCAGCGGCGGCACTCCCCGCAGGACGCGGCGACCGAGAAGACGATCCGGTCGCCGCTCCGGACCGGCGCGCCGTCGACGTGGCGCAGGCCCGGCGCCGTCGCGACGACCCGCCCGACCTGCTCGTGCCCGAGCACCCCCGGCACCGGCGACGAGCGATGACCGCGGGTCGTGTGCAGGTCCGACCCGCACACCGTCGCCAGGTCGACCGCCACCAGGACTTCACCCGGCCCCGGCGCGCCGAGCGCCGTCGTGACCAGGCGGAACGGGGTGCCGACCCCGTCCCAGCGGGCGTAGCGGGCGGTCGTCAGGGGAGCTGCCATGCCCGCGACGGTCGCACCACCTCGCCGGACCGTCCACCACCCTGTATGGACAAGTTGGTGAACGCACGGCGGCGCGGTTCACCGGCCCGGGCGGGGGTACGCCGTGCGGGCACCGCACGAACGACCCGGAGGCACCCCGATGTCCGACAGCACGCTCAGCAAGGACCCGACCGCGGACCCGGCGGAGCACGAGGCGTACTTCCCGTCGCCGTACTCGCTGGACGCCTACACCGCGCCGAGAACCGACTTCGACGGTCTCGCCACCGAGCGGAACGCCTGGTCCGGCGGCCGCTGGAAGGTGCTCGTGCTGGCCACCGACGAGCGCTACCTGCGCATGGGCAACGGCACCTTCTTCTCCACCGGCAACCACCCGGTGGAGACCCTGCTCCCCCTGCACCACGTCCTGGAGGCCGGGTTCGGCGTCGAGATCGCGACGCTCACCGGCAACCCGGCGAAGTTCGAGTGGTGGGCCTACCCCGGCGAGGACGAGGCGGTCGGCAGCGCCCGCGACACGCTGCTCGCGCAGTGGCGGGCCCCGAAGTCGCTGGCGGAGGTCGTCGAGCGCGAGCTGGGCGAGGACTCGGACTACCTCGCGGTGTTCGTCCCCGGCGGGCACGGTGCGCTGTCCGGGCTGCCGTTCTCCACCGACGTCCGCGACACCCTGGAGTGGGCGATGCGCACCGACCGGCTCGTGGTGTCGCTGTGTCACGGGCCCGCCGCGTTCCTCTCGACCCGCATCGGCCGCGGCCGGTCGGTGTTCGAGGGCTACGAGATGTGCGTGTTCCCCGACGCGCTCGACGCCGGCGCCAACATCGACATCGGCTACCTGCCCGGTGAGATGCCCTGGCTGCTCGGCAAGGCCCTCCAGGACGAGGGCGTCCGTGTCGTCAACGACGACATGACCGGCCGCTGCACCACCGACCGCAACGTCATCACCGGCGACAGCCCGCTGGCCGCGAACGAGCTGGGCAAGCTCACCGCGACCGCGCTGCTGGAGCACGCGCGCCGCCGGGGCTGACCCCGCCCCGGCGCCTCAGGGCGCCGTGCCACCGGCCGCCAGCCGCCACACCCGGTCGCGGCTGAACGGCTGGTGGTACGGCCGCACCCCCAGCGCGCGCCGGATCGCGTTCGCGATCGCGGGCGCGACCGGGTTGTAGGGCGCCTCGCTCATCGACTTCGCGCCGTAGGTGCCGAGCGCGTCGTGGGTGCGGGCGTACCGCACCTCGGTGTCCGGGACGTCGGCCATCTGCGGCACCCGGTAGGTGCGGAACACCGGGTTGAGTACCTCCCCGGACTCCCCCACGTACACCTCCTCGTAGAGCGCGCTGCCCAGCCCCATCGCGGCGCCGCCCTCGACCTGCCCGCGCAGCTGCTCGGGGTTCAGGACGGTGCCGGCGTCGACGGCCTGCACCGAGCGCAGCACCCGGACCTCGCCGGTCGCGGTGTCCACCGCGACGCGCACGCCGTGGCAGTTCGCCGTGATCGCCCGCGCGGTGCCGGGCTCCTCCCCCGTGGCCGCCAGCCCCGCGGGAGAGGACGCGGCGGCGAGCACGTCGTCGAGCGTCCACTCCCCGCCGGGCGCCGTGACCCCGGCCGCGTGCAGCTCCCCGCCGCCGGTCACGGTGAGGATCCGCTCCCGCAGCGCGGTCGCCGCGGCGTGCAGTGCCTTGCCCGCCACGGTGGTGCCCGCCGAGGCGAACGCCCCGGTGTCGTAGCCGCAGGCGTCGGTGTCGCCGTGGTGGGCGTCGACGCGGTCCGGGGTCGTGCCGAGCACGGTGGCGACGACCTGGCGGTGGGTGGTCGTGGTGCCGTTGCCGAACTCGACGGTGCCGGCGCCGAGCCGGTAGCGCCCGCCGGGCAGCAGCGTCACCGTGGTGGTCGCGGCGTGCCCGAACGGGGCCATCGTCGTCATCATGCCCAGGGCGACACCCTCCCCGACCCGCCATGTCGGGCCGTCGGGGACCGGGTCGCCGGTGCCGTCGGCCAGGGCGTCCTGGACGAGGTCGAGGCACTGGTCCATGCCGTAGCTGGTCCAGTGCAGGTCGTGCTCCGGCTCGCCGTGGTGGGCGACGTGCAGCGGGTCCCCGGCGCGCACCATGGTGCGCCGGCGCAGCTCGAACGGGTCGAGGCCGGTGGCGATCGCGAGCTCGTCCATCGCGGACTCGACGGCGAACATCACCTGGCCCAGGCCGTAGCCGCGGAACGCGCCGCTGGGCACGTTGTGGGTGTAGACGACCTCGGCGTCGAGGCGCTTGACGGGGCAGTTGTAGACGCTGACCGACTCGGCGACGGAGTGGAACAGCACCCCGCGGGAGTGGTTGCCGTAGGCGCCGGTGTCGGACAGGACGTCGAGCTTCATCGCGGTGAGGTGGCCGTCGTCGTCGGCGCCGAGGGTGACCGCGACCCGCATCGGGTGGCGCAGCGCGGTGCGGGTGAACTCCTCGGACCGGGTGAACTCGTGGACGACGGTACGCCCGGTCCGCAGCACCGCGAGCCCGACGAGGTCCTCGGCGAACATCTCCTGCTTGCCGCCGAACCCACCACCGACCCGCGCGGTGTGCACCCGGACCCGGTCCGGGTCGAGTCCGAGAACGCGGGCGAGCTCGCCGCGGGTGAGGAACGGGACCTGGGTGCCCGCCCGCACGACGAGCCTACCGTCGTCGTCGAGCGAGCCGATCGCGCCGTGGCACTCCAGCTGGGCGTGGGAGACCCGGCTGGTGCGCCAGGTGCCGGTGACGGTGTGCGCGGAGGCGCGCAGAGCGGCGTCGACGTCGCCGCCGTGCCCGCCGTGCAGGGCGAGCACGACGTTGCGCCCGGCGTCGTCGACGCGGTCGGCGGGGGTCCGGTCCGGGTGCACCGACGGCGCACCGGGCCGCCGCGCCGCCTCCGGGTCGAGGACGGCGGGCAGCACCTCGTAGTCGACGGCGACCAGCGCGCAGGCCGCCTCGGCCTGCGCCGGGGTCTGCGCGACGACGGCGGCGACCCGCTGCCCGACGTGGCGGACGACGTCGTCGAGCATCCGGGTGTCGTCGGGGTCGTCGGTGCGGTGCTCGTGCCGGGCGGTGGAGTAGCGCAGGTCCGGCACGTCGTGGTGGGTCAGCACCAGCGCGACGCCCGGCGCGGCTGCGGCCGCGGTGGTGTCGATCGACCGGATGCGGGCGTGGGCGTGCGGGGAGCCGAGGATCCGCAGGTGCAGGGCCCCGGTGAGGTCGGTGTCGAAGGTGAACGGCTCGCTGCCGGTGACGATGCGCTCCGCGGCCGGGGGCCGCGCCGAGCAGCCGACGGTGCCGGCGGTCCCGCCCGTGGCGCGCGGGGTGCAGCCGCCGCGGACGCCGGTCTCGATCGCCTCGCGGATGCTGCGGTAGCCGGTGCAGCGGCACAGGTTGCCCTTCATCCGCCGCGGCAGGTCGTCGAGGTCGTCGGGGGTGAGCGCGGTGGCGGTGACGATCTGGCCGGCCGTGCAGAACCCGCACTGGAACCCGAACTTCTCCACGAACGCGGCCTGGACCGGGTGCAGCTCCCCGTCCGGCCCGGCCAGCCCGGCGACGGTGGTGACCCGCGCGCCGTCGAGACGCTGGGCGGGGATCAGGCACGAGTGCACGGGCCGGTCGTCGAGCAGGACGGTGCAGGCGCCGCAGTCCCCGGCGTCGCACCCCTTCTTCACCTCGAGGTGCCCGTGCTCGCGCAGGAACGTGCGGGTGCACTGCCCCGGGGCGGGCTCCGCCTCCAGCTCGGTGTCGTTGACGTGCAGTTTCACGACAGCTCCTCCCGGATCTGCTCCAGCAGCACCGCGCTGACCCCGTGGCGCCAGTCCGCGGAACCGAGCGGGTCGGTGTACCAGCCGTCGACGGCGTCGACGTCGGCGCGCAGCCGGTCCGCGTCGGGCACGCCGGCCGGGTAGCGCAGGACGGTGGGCGCCTCGGTCGCGGCGGTGATCACGAACGTGGCGGCGCCGCCGTCGGGTGCGGTGTCGACCCGCCCGGTGAGCACGGCGCCGGAGCGGCCGAGCTCGGCGAGTGCGATCCTGCGGAAGGCGGTGCGGGCGCGGAGTGCGGCGCCGGGCAGCTCGACCGCGCGCAGGACCTCGCCGGGGCGCAGCGCGGTGGTGCCGTTGCCGGTGACGAGCGACGCGACCGGGGCGCGGTACTCCTCGCCGTCGGGGGTCCAGACGACGGCGAGCCCGTCGAGCGTCGCGGCGAGGGCGACCATCCCGGCGGCGGCGTAGGCGCGGCACACGTTCCCGCCGACGGTCGCGGTGTGCCAGATCTTCCACGACGCGAGCAGGGCGTGCGCGCACTCGGCGAACAGCGGGGTCCCGGTGCGCTCGCCGTACGCGGCGAGGTCGGCGATCGGGCAGGTCGCGGCCACCGACAGGCCGCCGTCGGGCAGGTCGGAGAGGGGCTCCCAGCCCATCGTGGTGAGGTCGACCAGGCCGGTGACGCCGGGCTGCGGCTCGGAGAACAGCCACGTCCCGCCGGCGAGGATCCGCTCCCCCGGCGCCAGCGCCAGGTCGGCGCGCTCGCGGGCGCGCCGGAACCCGGTGACGGTGTGCAGGTCCATCCGCTCACCCGGCCTTGGCCACGAGGGCGCGGTGCACGGCGGCGCACTCGGCGGCGACGGCGTCGGTGTCGACGGTGAGCACGGTGTCCCGTTCGACGACCGGGCGCCCGTGCACGAGCAGCAGCTCCAGCGGCGGCGGGGTGCCCAGGACGAGGGCGGCGACCGGGTCGGCGACGTCGCGGTGCCGGAACCCGTCGAGCCGCCACAGGGCGAGGTCGGCGAGCTTGCCGGTCTCGATCGACCCGATCTCGTCCTCGCGACCGAGCACCCGGGCACCGCCGAGCGTGCCGAGCTCCAGGGCCTCGCGCACCGACAGGGCGCGGGGGCCGCCCGCGGCGCGGGCGAACAGGACGGCGTGCTTGACGTCCTCCAGCAGGTGGGTGCCCTCGTTGGAGGCGGCGCCGTCGACGCCGATCCCGACCCGGGCGCCCGCGTCGACGAGGTCGCGGACCCGCGCGATGCCCGCGCCGAGCCGGCCGTTGGAGGTGGGGCAGTGCGCGACGCCGGTGCCGGTCGCGCCGATCGTCTTCACCGCGTCGTCGTCGAGGTGCACGGTGTGGGCGAACCACACGTCGGGCCCGGTCCAGCCCAGGTCGGCGACGTACTCGGTGGGGGTGGCCCCGAAGCGCTCCCGGCAGTACGCCTCCTCGTCGTCGGTCTCGGCGAGGTGGGTGTGCAGCCGCACCCCGAGCTCGCGGGCCAGCGTCGCGGACTCGCGCATCAGCTCCGGCGTCACCGAGAACGGCGAGCAGGGGGCCAGCGCGATCCGCAGCATCGACCCCGGCGACGGGTCGTGCCAGCGGGCGACGGCGTCGGCGGACGCGGCGAGGATCTCGTCGCGGTCGGAGACGACGTGGTCCGGCGGCAGCCCGCCCGCGCTGCGCCCGAGGTCCATCGAGCCGCGGGTCGGGTGGAACCGCAGCCCCACCTGCTGTGCGGCGCGGATCTCGGCGCCGAGCACGTCCCCGCCCTCGCGGGGGAAGACGTAGTGGTGGTCGGTCGTGGTGGTGCAGCCCGACAACGCGAGCGCGGACAGCGCGCCGGTGGCGCCGGTGTGCACGGCGTGCTCGTCGATGCCCGCCCACACCGGGTACAGCGTGGTCAGCCACTCGAACAGCGTGTGGTCGACGGCGAGCCCGCGGGTCACCCACTGGTAGAGGTGGTGGTGGGTGTTGACCAGGCCCGGGGTGAGCAGGCAGCCGCGGGCGTCGACCCGGCGGTCGTAGGACCCCGCCGGGGCGGGACCGGGCCCGACGCCCGCGATCCGTTCCCCCTCGACGACGACGTGCCCGCCGGGGAGCTCCTCCCCGGTGACGGTGACGACGTGGGCACCCTCGATGGCGGTCCGGTGTGCGGTCCGGCCGGCGCTCGGCTGCTGCATGGACCCAGTGCACCGCGCGCCGGTCACCGGGAGAAGGCACCGCCGTGACGAATCGGGGTCCCCCGCGGCGCACCGAGTTGTAGGTTTCTCCCATGCTGCTCTCGGAGCTCGTCGCACGCCCGGAGCTGCGGCTGCGGGTCCTGCACGGCTCGGCGGCCGACCTGGACCGGTCCGTGCGCTGGGTGTACCCGACCGACCTGCCCGACCCGTCGCGCTACCTGGGCGGCGGTGAGCTGGTCGTGTCCGGCCTGGTGTGGCGGCGGACGCCCGCGGACTCGGAGCGGTTCGTCGCGGCGGTCGCGCGGTCCGGGGCGGCGGCGCTGGTGGCCGGGGAGGCCGTGTTCGGCGACATCCCGGCCGACGTTGTCGACGCCTGCCGCCGCCACGACCTCGTGCTGGTCGCGGTGCCGGTGGACGTGTCGTTCGGCGCGGTGACCGAGGCGGTGATCGGGGCGCTGTCCGCGGCCCGCGGGGACCGGCTCGCCCACACCCTGGGCCGGCACCGGCGGCTGCTCGCCGCGTTCGCCGGCGGCGCGGAGCTGGCCGACCTCGCCGCAGCGGTGTCGGCGGGCACCGGCCTGGTCTGCCGGGTGCTGACCGCGGCGGGTGGCCTGCTCGCCGGTCCGGCCCTGCCCGAGGCCGAGCGCGACGCCGTCGTCGCCGGGTTCCTGACCGCGGGCCGGTTGCC
>NZ_JAMXSG010000146.1:0-14372 GCF_024124365.1 Pseudonocardia sp. McavD-2-B | reverse complement strand
CCGGGACCGGCTCGGTGCTGAGCACGCTGTCCGCCCTCGACGCCGAGGCCGCGGTCGTCGGCGCCGTCCTCGGCGGCCACCGCTTCGACCGGCACCGGACCTCCACCGACGCCGCGGCCGCCCCGGTCGGCAGCTGGTCGTTCACCGGCGCCGACGACGCGGCCGTGCGGCGGGCGACCCTCGTCGCCGAGGCCGTCGCCACCGCCCGGGACCTGGTCAACACCGCGCCGAACGTGCTGGTCCCGGAGACCTTCGCGGCGCATGCGGTGGCGCTGGGCGAGCGCGCCGGGCTGGTCACCGAGGTCCTCGACGACGCCGGGCTGCGGGAGAACGGCTACGGCGGCGTCACCGGCGTCGGGAAGGGGTCGGCGAACCCGCCCCGGCTGGTGCGCCTGACCTGGAACGGCGGCCCGGCCGCGTCGAAGCGGGTCGCGCTCGTCGGCAAGGGCATCACCTTCGACACCGGCGGCATCTCGCTCAAGCCCAACGCCGGCATGGCCGACATGACCTCGGACATGGGCGGGGCGGCCGCGGTCGTCGCGACCGTCGTGCTCGCCGCGAAGCTGGAGCTGCCGGTCACGGTGACCGCGACCGTACCGATGGCGGAGAACATGCCGTCGTCGACGGCGTACAAGCCCGGCGACGTGCTGACCATGTTCGGCGGGACCACCGTCGAGGTGCTCAACACCGACGCCGAGGGACGGCTGATCCTCGCCGACGCGATCGTCCGTGCCGCCCAGGACGACCCCGACTACCTGGTGGAGACCTCGACGCTGACCGGCGCCCAGCTCGTCGCGCTCGGCATGCGCACCGCCGGGGTGATGGGGTCGGACGAGCTGCGCGACCGGGTCGCCGCGCACGGCACCGCCGTCGGCGAGGACGCCTGGGCGATGCCGCTGCCGGAGTACCTGCGCGGCGAGCTGGACTCGCGGGTGGCCGACATCAGCAACGTCAGCGGGCAGCGGTTCGCCGGGATGCTGCTGGCCGGCACGTTCCTCAAGGAGTTCGTGCCCGCCGGGCTGCCGTGGGCGCACATCGACATCGCCGGGCCGTCGTTCAACACCGGCGGGCCGCGCGGCTACACCACCAAGGGCGGCACGGGGGTGCCGGTGCGCACCCTGCTCGCGTTCCTGGAGGACGTGGCGGCGAACGGCTGACCCCGGTTCAGCGGTCCTGCAACGCGTCCAGCGCGACGGCGAAGGCGGCGGCCAGGCGGAAGTCGATGCGCGGGTCCGGGACGGAGACGTCGTAGGAGTCGCGCAGCGACCACCGCCGGTCGCTGCTCATCAGCAGCGAGCCGCCGGAGTCCTCGGTGACGTCGAAGTGGTACGGCAGCGGCAGGTTCTCGGCCACCCGGCGCAGCAGGGCGACGCCGAGGCTGCGCTCGCGCCCGGTCGCGGCGACGCCCGGCGCGGTGAGCGTCCAGGTCGAGCGCAGCAGACTCGCCCCGAACCGCTTGCCGAAGGTTCCGATCACCCGGCCGTGCTCGTCGAGGACGTCGTGCTCGGCGCGGACGTCGAGACGCTGGCGGGCGCGGAAGGAGAACACCGCGCGGGAGCGGCTGTCGTCGGACCAGAAGGTCACCTGCTCCTTGAAGGCGAACCGCTTCTGCTGCGCGAACGCCATGAGCGCGCCCGCGCTGCCGTCGGGGTTCGCGGCGTGCACGTCGTAGCGGTTCACGCCGAGGGTGATCCGCTGGCGGACGAGGAAGCGGGGCAGGTGCATCGCGGCCGTCACGGGGCCCGAGTCTGGCCGGACCGGATCCGGGCGGCGACACCGGACCGGGGGTTACCCACGGGTAGGGCATACTGCCGCCCATGAGCCGGCAGCGTCGTCGACACGAGGTCCCCGCGCACGCCCCCCGTTCCGCGGTGGTCACCGGCGCGGCCCGCGGCATCGGCGAGCAGATCGCCCGCGAGCTCGTCGGGCGCGGCTACCGGGTGCTGGTCACCGATCTCGACGAGGCCGCGGCGCAGGCCACCGCGACCCGGATCGGGGCGGCCGCCGGCACCGCCTGCGACGTCACCGACCCGGCCGCGTCCGCGGTGGCGGTGGCCCGGGCCCGCGAGCTCGCGCCGCTGGGCGCCTGGGTGAGCAACGCCGGCGTCGGCTTCGACGGCACCGTCACCGACATCGCCGAGGCCCGCGCCCGCGCTCTGGTCGAGGTCAACCTGCTGGGCCCGATCTGGGGTGCCCGGGCCGCGGTGGCCGCGTTCCGCGAGCAGGCGGCGGCGGGGACCGCCCGGGGCGGCGAGATCGGTGTGACCGTGTCGCTGTCCGGCCTCGGCCCGGTTCCGGGCCTGTCGGTGTACGCGGCGTCGAAGGCGGGCGCCCTGTCGATGGTGTCCGCGCTGGCCTCGGAGGTGCGCCGGGAGGGCATCGGGGTGCACGCGGTCTGCCCGGACGGGGTGAACACCGAGCTGCTGCGCTCGATGACGCCCGGGGGCCAGGGCCAGGCGCTCGTGCGGTCCGGGGTGCTGGTCACCCCCGAACAGGTCGCGACGGCGCTGGTCGGGATGTTCGGCACCGGCCGGATCTACCGGACGCTTCCCGCCTGGCGGGGTGCGCTGCTGCGCCTCACCGCGCTGGCCCCCGGACCCGCGCTGCGCCTGGAGCCCGCGATGCGGGCGCTCGGCGAGCGGCGCACCCGCTCGCTGCGCCCCTGACCGGACGGGTCAGGCGTCGCGGTCCTTGGCCCGCAGCTCGCGCAGCATCCGCTCCTGGCGCTCGCGCTTGCGCAGGGCGCGGTCGCGGGCGTCGTGCTCGCGCATCCGGTTCGGGTACCCGACGAGCTGCACGTCGTAGATCGGCATCTGCAGCGAGCGGGCCAGCTTCTTCGCCGCGTTCGGGTTCGCGACCCGCCTGCGGGTCCACTCGCCGTCGTGGGCGACGAAGACCACCGTCGTCTCCGTCACGGTCGTGCGCGGTTCGACGAAGGCCTCGACCCCGATCCGGGCGGCCGACCACTCACGCAGGTGGGCCTCCCCCTCCGCGTATGCGCCACGCCTCCCGCCGGAGCCGGATCCCCGGCCGGACCTGGGGCCCGACGGTCCACGTGACCGGAACAGGTCGAGCAGACCCATGCGCGTCGTCCTCTCGTCGATCCGGTCGCACCCCTACGAACCGGACACGGTAGCTCCGAGTGCCCAACGAACGGGATCACGGATTTGCTCCCGACACCCCACTGGCGCAGTCGCGGCCGGATGACAAGATGGGCGCCGCGTAGCGGGGTCCCGTCCGGCGGAGCCGGTCCACCGGCGGTGACCCCCGGAGGGAGCTGATCGGTGTCCGACCCGGACGCTCGTTCCGCCGACCTGGTGATCCTGGGCGGCGGCTCCGGCGGCTACGCGTGCGCGCTGCGGGCCGCGGAGCTGGGCCTGTCGGTGGTCCTGGTCGAGAAGGACAAGCTCGGCGGCACCTGTCTGCACCGCGGCTGCATTCCCACCAAGGCGCTGCTGCACGCGGCCGAGGTGGCCGACCACGCCCGCGACGGCGCGCAGGTCGGTATCCGTTCCACGTTCGACGGCGTCGACATGGCCGGGGTGAACGCCTACAAGGACGGCGTGGTCTCCCGGCTGTACAAGGGCCTGCAGGGCCTGGTCGCCTCGCGCGGGATCACCGTGGTGCCCGGTGCCGGCACCCTGGAGGGCCCCGGCACCGTCCGGGTCGGCGACGAGCGCATCACCGGCCGCCACGTCGTGCTCGCCACCGGCTCCTACGCCCGGTCACTGCCCGGCCTGGAGCTGGACGACCGCGTCGTCACCTCCGACGCCGCGATCTCCCTCGACGAGGCCCCGCGCCGGGTCGTCGTGCTCGGCGGCGGCGTGATCGGCGTCGAGTTCGCCAGCGTGTGGCGCTCGTTCGGGGCCGAGGTCACGATCGTCGAGGCGCTGCCGCGGCTCGTGCCGAACGAGGACGAGTTCTGCTCCACCCAGCTGGCCCGGGCGTTCCGGCGGCGCCGGATCACCACCCGCACCGGGGTGCGGTTCGCGAAGGCGACCCGCAGCGGCGACACAGTCACCGTGTCGCTGGAGTCCGGTGAGGAGATCGAGGCCGACCTGCTGCTGGTCGCGGTCGGCCGCGGCCCCAACACCACCGGTCACGGCTTCGCCGAGGCCGGCGTCGCGATGGACGGCGGCGTCGTGACCGTCGACGAGCGGCTGCGCACGAATCTCGACGGCGTGTACGCCGTCGGGGACGTCACCCCCGGCCTGCAGCTCGCCCACCGCGGCTTCGCCCACGGGATCTTCGTCGCCGAGGACGTCGCGGGGCTCGCACCCCGCCCCGTCACCGACGACGGCATCCCGCGCGTCACCTACTGCGACCCCGAGGTCGCCTCGGTCGGGCTGACCGAGCAGGCCGCGCGGGACCTCCACGGCGAGGTGCACACCCTGACCTACGACCTGGCCGGCAACGGGAAGTCGCAGATCCTGCAGACCTCCGGCGCGGTCAAGCTCGTCGCCCAGGGGCCCGCCGGACAGGGCGGACGCGTCCTCGGCGTGCACATGGTGGGCTCCCGGATCGGGGAGCTCGTCGGGGAGGCACAACTGGTCTACAACTGGGAGGCTCTGCCCACCGACGTCGCCGCCCTGATCCACGCCCACCCCACACAGAGCGAGGCCCTCGGAGAGGCCCACCTCGCCCTGGCCGGGAGACCGCTGCACACCCACGGCTGATCCCGGCCCCACAACCCGAACACCCACGCGGAACAAGAGGAGCTCCACCCGACATGGCCGTCACCGTTGAGATGCCCGCCCTGGGCGAGAGTGTCACCGAGGGCACCGTCACCCGCTGGCTCAAGGCCGAGGGCGACACCGTCGAGGTCGACGAGCCGTTGCTCGAGGTCTCGACCGACAAGGTCGACACGGAGATCCCGTCGCCCGCCGCGGGCGTCCTGAAGCGCATCATCGCGGGCGAGGACGACACGGTCGAGGTCGGCGGCGAGCTCGCCGTCATCGGCGACGCCGACGAGGCCGACGACGCCGGTTCGTCCGACTCCGACTCCTCCGGGAAGGCCGAGGAGCCCGCGGAGCCCGAGGCGGAGCCCGAGCCGGAGCCGGAGCAGGCCGAGGAGGAGGCCCCGGAGCCGTCCTCCGGTGGCTCGTCGTCCGGTGGGGGCTCCGGCACGCCGGTCACGATGCCCGAGCTCGGCGAGTCGGTCACCGAGGGCACCGTGACCCGCTGGCTCAAGCAGGTCGGCGACGCCGTCGAGGTCGACGAGCCGCTGCTCGAGGTCTCCACCGACAAGGTCGACACCGAGATCCCCTCGCCGGTCGCGGGCACCGTGCTCGAGCACACCGTCGCCGAGGACGAGACCGTCGAGGTCGGCGCGCAGCTCGCGCTGGTCGGCGACGGCTCCGCCGCCCCGGCGCAGGACGAGGCGCCGAAGCAGGAGAAGGCTCCGGAGAAGAAGAAGAAGAAGGAGGAGGAGCCGAAGAAGGAGGCTCCGAAGGCCGAGCCGAAGCCGGAGCCGAAGGCCGAGCACCCCAAGGCCGAGGAGAAGCAGGAGAAGGCCCCGGCCGGCTCCGAGGACTCCCCCGCCGGGAGGATCGAGCCCTCCTCGAACGGCTCGGGCTCGGGTTCGGGCGAGAAGCCCTACGTGACCCCGCTGGTGCGCAAGCTGGCCCAGGAGCACGGCGTCGACCTCGACTCGGTCACCGGCTCCGGCGTCGGCGGCCGCATCCGCAAGCAGGACGTCCTCGCCGCCGCCGAGCAGGCGAAGGCCCCGGCGCAGGAGAAGCCGTCCGCCCCGGCGGCGCAGCCCGCCTCCGGTGGCGCGCCCCAGGAGCCGAAGGCCGTCCCGACCCGCGCGGACAACGCACCGGAGCCGGGCACCACGGTCAAGCTTCCGCGCCTGCGCCAGGTCATCGCGCAGCGGATGAACGAGTCGCTCGCGACCTCGGCGCAGCTGACCACCGTCCAGGAGGTCGACCTCACCCGCATCGTCAAGCTGCGGAACCGGGTCAAGGAGGACTTCAAGCGTCGCGAGGGCGCCAACCTCACCTTCCTGGCGTTCATCGCCAAGGCGACCATCGAGGCGCTCAAGGCGTTCCCGTCGCTGAACGCCTCGATCTCCGAGGACAACAAGCAGGTCACCTACCACGGCTCGGTCCACATGGGCATCGCCGTGGACACACCGCGCGGCCTGCTCGTGCCGGTGATCAAGGACGCCGACGACCTGTCGCTGTCCGGGATCGCCAAGAAGATCGCCGACGTCGCGGCCCGCACCCGCGACTCCAAGATCGGTCCGGACGAGCTGTCGGGCGGCACCTTCACGATCACGAACATCGGGTCCGCGGGCGCGCTGTTCGACACGCCGATCATCAACCAGCCCCAGGTCGCCATCCTGGGCACCGGCGCCATCTCGAAGGAGCCGAAGGTCGTCACCGGCCCCGAGGGTGACGACGTCATCGCCGTCCGCTCGGTCTGCTTCCTGCCGATGACCTACGACCACCGCCTGGTCGACGGCGCCGACGCCGGCCGCTTCCTGTCCGCGGTCAAGGCCCGGCTGGAGGAGGGTGCCTTCGAGGCCGAGCTCGGCCTGTAGGCACTCCCCGCGACACACGGCGGCCCGTCCCGGTTCCCCCGGGGCGGGCCGCCGTCGTCACCGGTCCGGGTGGCCGGGTGACGATGGTCGCGGCATGTCCGGCTCGCGCGTCCGCCCGGGACCGGGAAGGATCGCGGCCGTGCGAGTCGTCGTGGCCGGTTCGTCCGGACTGATCGGAACAGCCCTGGTCGCCCATCTGCGGGGCGCGGGGCACGAGGTGCTGCGCCTGGTGCGGCGCACCCCCGCCGCCCCTGACGAGCGCGGCTGGGACCCGCCCGCCGGCACCGTCCAGGACGGCACCCTCGACGGCGTCGACGCGGTGGTGAACCTCAACGGCGCCGGCATCGCCGACCGGCCGTGGACCGGCGCCCGCAAGCAGCTGATCCGCGACTCGCGCAACGTCCCGACCGACGTCCTCGCCGAGGCCGTGGCCCGGCACAAGGTCCCGGTGCTGGTCAGCGGCTCGGCCGTCGGCTACTACGGCGACACCGGCCAGGTCGTCGTCGACGAGTCCGCGCCGTCGGGCTCGGGGTTCCTCGCCGACGTGTGCCGGGACTGGGAGGCCGCCGCCGCTCCCGCCGTGGACGCCGGCGCCCGGGTGGTGCTCGTCCGCACCGGCCTGGTCCTGTCCCCCTCCGGTGGGCTGCTCGCGATGCTGCGCCCGCTGTTCAAGGGGTTCCTCGGCGGGCGGATCGGCAGGGGCACCCAGTTCATGCCGTGGGTCTCCCTCGACGACCAGGTCGCGGCGATCCGGTTCGCCGTCGAGACCGAGGCGCTGTCCGGACCGGCGAACGTCACCGGCCCGGTGCCGGTCACCAACGCCGAGTTCACCAAGGAGATGGCCGCGGCGGTCGGGCGGCCCGCGCCGTTCCCGGTGCCCGGCCCGGTGGTCTCCACCGTGCTCGGCGAGATGGGCCGCGAGATGCTGCTCGGCGGCCAGCGGGCGGTGCCTGCGGCGCTGCTCGAGGCCGGGTTCCAGTTCCGCCACCACACCGTCGGCGACGCGCTCTCGGCCGCGGTCGGGTCATGATCCCGTCCGACGTCGACGTCCTGGTGGTCGGGGCGGGCCTGTCCGGCCTGCGCGCGGCCACCGTGCTGCACCGGCACGGGCTGACCGTGCGCGTGCTGGAGTCCGCCGACCGGGTCGGCGGGCGGATGGCGACCGACGTCGTCGACGGGTTCCGCTGCGACCGCGGGTTCCAGGTGCTCAACACCTCCTACCCGGCGCTGCACGCCGCGCTCGCCCCGCACGGGCTCGACACCCTGGCCGCGCGGCCCTTCGAGCCCGGTGCCGCCATCCGGGCCGGCGACGGCGCACTGCACCGCTTCGTCAACCCGCTGCGCCGCCCCGCATCCGCCCCGGCCACCGCGCTGGACGACCTGTTCGGCCCGATCGAGAAGGCCAAGCTCGTCGCGTGGACGGCGAAGGTGCTGGCCTCGCCGCCGTCGCGGACCGCGACGCTGGTCGGCTCCTCCGCCGCCCGCGACCTCGACGCCGCCGGGCTCGGCGGCGCGGTCACCGACCGGTTCCTGCGCCCCTTCCTGTCCGGCGTGCTCGCCGAGACCGCGCTGGAGACCTCGGCCGCGTTCGTGCGGCTGGTGTGGCGCAGCTTCGCCCTCGGCACGATCGTCGTGCCCGACGACGGCATGGAGGCGCTGCCCCGGCGGCTGGCCGCGGCCCTGCCCGAGGGCACCGTGACGCTCGGGACGCGGGTGCACGCCGTGCGCGGCGCCCCCGCCCCCGCCCTGGACACCGACGACGGCACCCTGTCCGCACGGGCGGTCGTCGTCGCGGCGGACCCGAGAACGGCCGCCGCGCTGCTCCCCGGGGTCGCCGAGCCGCGGATGAACGCGCTGACCACGTTCTTCCACGTCCCGCCGCAGGCCCCGACGGCCTCCCCGCTGCTGCACCTGGACGGCACCGGCGGGCCGGTCGTCAACACGATGGTGATGACCGCGGCCGCGCCCGGCTACTCCGCCGACGGGCGCCCGCTGGTGGCGTCCTCGATCGTCGGGACCCCGGGGTCCACCGGGGCCGACGAGCCCGCGGTGCGCCGCGAGCTGGCCCGGATCTGGGGTGTCGGCACCGACGACTGGGAGCACCTGCACACCGCGCAGGTCGACGAGGCGCTGCCGCTGTTCGAGGCGGGGCGCCCCGTGCGCCGCGACGTCGACCTCGGCGAGAACCTGTTCGTCGCGGGCGACCACCGCGACACCCCGTCCACCCAGGGGGCGCTGGTCAGCGGCCGCCGGGCCGCGCAGGCCGTCCTCGCCCGGCTGGGCGCGGCGTAAGCTCGCCGCCATGCCCGCACCGCATCTGTCCTGCCGCGCCGGAACCGACGACGTCCGGGTCGACCGGCTCGGGCGCGTGGAGTACCAGGCGGCGTGGGACACCCAGAAGGCGCACGCCGAGGCCCGTAAGGACGGCGGGCCGGACGTGCTGATGCTGCTGGAGCACCCGCCCGTCTACACCGCGGGGCGGCGCACCCGGCCGGAGGACCGGCCCACCGACGGCACCCCGGTCGTCGACGTCGACCGCGGCGGGCGCATCACCTGGCACGGGCCGGGGCAGCTCGTCGGCTACCCGATCGTCGCCCTCGGTGAGCCGATGGACGTCGTGGACTACGTCCGCCGCCTGGAGGAGGCCCTCATCCGGGTCTGTCACGATCTCGGCGTGACGAGCGCGGGCCGGGTCGAGGGGCGCTCCGGCGTCTGGCTGCCCGCGCAGGGCTTCACCCCCGAGCGGAAGGTCGCCGCGATCGGCGTCCGGATCGCCGGCGGGGTCACCCAGCACGGATTCGCGATCAACTGCGACGCCGACCTGGGCGACTTCGGGAAGATCGTGCCGTGCGGGATCGCCGACGCCGGCGTCACCACCCTGACCGCGGAGCTGGACCGGGAGGTGACCGTCGACGAGGTCGCCGTCCCGGCGGCCGCCGCCGTGCTGGACGCGCTCGACGGCCGGCTGCCGGTGGCCGAGCACCCGGTCGTCCGTCAGGTCGACCTGATGTCCGGCCTGGGCTGATCCCCCGGCCCCGGGTGCCTCAGGCGAGCTGGGGCACCACCGTCGCGGCGAAGTCCTCGATGTGGGCGAGGTCGGACAGGTCGAGGACCTGCAGGTAGACCCGGGTCGTGCCGGTGACCTCGGCCCACCGGCCGAGCCGGTCGACGATCTCGCCGGGGGTGCCGGCGAGGCTGCTCGCGCGGACCTCGGCGGCGTCGCGGCCCACCGCGGCCGCGCGGCGGTCGACCTCCGAGTCGTCCTTGCCCAGGCACAGCATCTGCGCCACCGAGTACGTGAGCGAGCCCGGGTCGCGCCCGGCGGCGGTGCACGCGTCGCGAACCCGGCCGAACTGCGCGGCGACGGCCTCGGGCTGCTGGAACGGCACGTTGAACTCGGTGGCGAACCGGGCGGCCAGCGCCGGGGTCTTCCTTTTCCCCATCCCGCCGACGATCACCGGCGGCGCGTCCTGCACCGGGCGCGGCAGCGCCGGGGAGTCGGTGACGGTGTAGTGCCGTCCCTGGTGGGTGAAGCGCCCGCCGAGCGGGGTCGCCCACAGCCCGGTGAGGATCTCCAGCTGCTCGGTGAGGATCTCGAAGCGCTCGGCGAGCGGCGGGAACGGGATGCCCAGCGCCCGGTGCTCGGCCTCGAACCAGCCCGAGCCGAGCCCGACCTCGACGCGGCCGCCGGACATGTCGTCGGCCTGCGCGACGGCGACGGCGAGCGGCCCGGGCAGCCGGAACGTCGCGCTGGTGACCAGGGTGCCGAGCCGGATGCGCTCGGTCTCGCGGCCGAGCGCGGCGAGGGTCACCCACGCATCGGTCGGGCCGGGGACGCCGCTGCCGTCGCCCATCACGAGGAAGTGGTCGGAGCGGAAGAACGCGTCGTAGCCGGCGTCCTGCGTGGTGCGGGCGACCCGCAGGAGGTCGGTGTAGCGGGCGCCCTGCTGGGGCTCGGTGAAGATCCGGAAGTCCACGGGTCGCGACGCTAGCCGCACCGGCCCGCCCGCGCCGCCCGACCACCGGCGGCGGCCGCGGGGGCCCGCTCGCTACGGTCGCGTCGTGCACCCGCTCCCCGACCAGACCGGCCGGACCGTCGTCGTCACCGGCACGACCTCCGGGCTCGGTCTCGCGCTGTCCACCGCGTTGGCCAGGGCCGGGGCCCGGGTGCTGATGACCGCCCGCGACGTGACCCGCGGCCGCGCCGCGGTGCGCGGGGCCGGTGGTGAGCTGGTGCTGCTGGACCTCGCCGACCTCGGCTCGGTGCGGGCCGCGGCGGCGGAGATCCGGGAGCGCACCGGGGACCGGGTGGACGTGCTCGTCAACAACGCGGGCGTCGCGATGGGCCCGCGTGCGGACACCGCGGACGGTTTCGAGCTGCAGATCGGCACCAACCACCTCGGGCCGGCCGCTCTGACCTGGCTGCTGATGCCCGCGCTGCGGGCCGCCGGCGACCCGGAGCGGCCCTCGCGGGTCGTCACGACGTCCAGCCTCGGCCACCGCACCGGCCGGCTCGACCCCGACGACCTGGGGTGGCGGCGCCGGCGCTGGTCCCCGAACGCGGCCTACGGCGCGTCGAAACTGGCGAACCTGCTGTTCGCCGCGGAGCTGGACCGGCGGCTGCGGCTGTCCGGGGACCCGGTGCTCTCGGTGGCTGCGCACCCGGGGATGACCGAGTCGTCGCTGCTCGCGAACTCCTTCCGGCGGGGCGCGACGCTGCAGGCGCGGCTGTTCGCCCCGTGGGAGCGCTGGCTCACCTCGCCGGTGTCCGAGGGTGTCGGGCCGCAGCTCGCCGCGGCGACGGGGCCGGTCCACGGCGGCGACTACCTGGGCCCCACCGGGCTCGGGGAGACCCGCGGCCCTGCCGGTCCGGCACGGCGCTCGGCGGCCGCGCAGGACCCGGTGCTCGCGGGCAGGTTGTGGCAGGTCACGGCCGCCGCGACCGGCATCACACCGGACCCCGGGCGTAGGCTGGACGCGTGACCATCGCACCCGAAGGCCGCAAGCTCCTCCGCCTCGAGGTCCGCAACAGCGAGACCCCGATCGAGCGCAAGCCGTCCTGGATCCGCACCCGCGCCAAGACCGGTCCGCAGTACACCGAACTGAAGGGTCTCGTCCGGTCGGGCGGCCTGCACACGGTGTGTGAGGAGGCCGGTTGCCCCAACATCTACGAGTGCTGGGAGGACCGGGAGGCGACGTTCCTGATCGGCGGGGAGCAGTGCACCCGTCGCTGCGACTTCTGCCAGATCGACACCGGCAAGCCGGCCGACCTGGACACCGACGAGCCGCGCCGGGTCGCGGAGTCGGTGCAGCAGATGGGGCTGCGCTACTCCACCGTCACCGGCGTCGCGCGCGACGACCTCGACGACGGTGGCTCCTGGCTCTACGCCGAGACCGTCCGCAAGATCCACGAGCTGAACCCGGGCACCGGCGTCGAGCTGCTCGCCCCGGACTTCAACTCGATCGACGACCAGCTGACCCCGGTCTTCGAGTCGCGCCCCGAGGTGTTCGCGCACAACCTCGAGACCGTCCCGCGGATCTTCAAGCGGATCCGCCCGGCGTTCCGCTACGACCGGTCGCTGGAGGTCATCACCAAGGCCCGCGAGTTCGGTCTGGTCACCAAGTCGAACCTGATCCTCGGCATGGGCGAGACCCCCGACGAGGTCACCTCCGCGCTGCAGGACCTGCACGACGCAGGCTGCGAGATCATCACGATCACCCAGTACCTGCGCCCGACCAAGCGCCACCACCCGGTGGAGCGCTGGGTCAAGCCCGAGGAGTTCGTCGAGCACTCGACGGCCGCCGAGCAGATCGGTTTCGCCGGGGTGATGGCCGGGCCGCTGGTGCGCTCGTCCTACCGGGCCGGCCGGCTCTACGCCCAGACCGTGGCCCACCGCGGCGAGGAGCTCTCCCCCGCCCTGGCGCACCTGGCCGACTCCGGCCCGGCCGCGCAGGAGGCCAGCTCCCTGTTGGCACGCGGCTGAGACCTCCTCGCACCGTCGATCACCGGTCGGAAGTAGGCTGGTCACATGCCCGGCAAGCCCCGTAAGCCCTCGCCCGAAGAGAAGAAGGCGCTCAAGGCCCAGAAGAAGGCCGCGTCGAAGCAGCGTCGCCAGCAGATCTGGCAGGCGTTCCAGATGCAGCGCAAGGAGGACTCCAAGCTCCTCCCGATCATGATCGGCGTGTTCGTCGGGTCGATCGTGGTCGTCACGCTCATCGGGTGGCTGCTGGGCCTGGTCTGGTTCTTCGTGCCCTTCGGTATCCTGATCGGCGCGCTGGCCGCGTTCAGCATCTTCGGTCGCCGCGTCCAGCGCTCGATCTACGTGAAGGCCGACGGGCAGCCGGGCGCCGCGGGCTGGGCGCTGGACAACATGCGCGGGCAGTGGCGGATCACCCAGGGCATCGCGGGCACCACCCACCTCGACGCGGTGCACCGGGTCATCGGGCGGCCCGGGATCATCTTAGTCGCCGAGGGGGCCCCGCACCGGGTGAAGACCCTGCTCGCACAGGAGAAGAAGCGCACCGCGCGGGTCGCCGGCAGCACCCCGATCTACGACGTGATCGTGGGCAACGAGGAGGGCCAGGTCCCGCTCAAGGGCCTGCAGCGCCACCTCATGAAGCTGCCCCGCAACATCTCCGCCGCCGAGATGGACTCCCTGGAGGGCAAGCTCAACGCCCTCGGCAGCCGCTCGGCCGCGATGCCCAAGGGGCCGATGCCCCAGGGCGCCAAGATGCGCAGCATCCAGCGCACCGTCCGCCGCCGCTGACCCCGCCGCCGACCCGGGCGGCCGGGTCAGTCGGTGGGGTCGCCGGACGCCGGCTCGCCGCGCAGATCCGCCAGGACGCAGTCGGCGCAGGTGCTGCCGCCGGGCACCCGGTAGTACAGGCAGCAGGACCGCCGCCGGAACGTCCAGGCGTGGTCCGGCGCCACCGGGGCCCGCCGCTCCCCCGTACCGGTCAGCCGGGGGTGCTCCAGCAGGTCCGCGGCGACGGCGGCGACGGCGTCCGCGGCGTCGGGGCGCTGGATGTCGAGCACCCGCTTCGCCCCCGCGACCGACGACGCGACGTTGCCCCACAGCACCGTCCCCGACACCCCGAAGCGCTCGCCCGCGATCTCCACGAGCGGGGTGAGCACGTCGTCGACCAGCGGGGCCAGCGCGTCCGGCGCCGGGAACGGGCAGCGCGCCACCCGGGGCGGGTCGAGCGCGACGACGTCGCCCAGCGGCGTGGCCGACCACCACAGCGTCTCCGGCCGCAGGTCGACCAGGACACCGTGCAGGGCCAGCGCCGCGACCGGCCCGGACAGCAGCTTCGCCGCGAGCCCCTGCACCGCGATCGACGCGGCGATCCGCCGGCCCAGCGGCGGCTCGGCCCCGAGCCCCACCCGGGTCCGTTCGACCCGGTCCAGCAGCGCGTCGGGAGCGAGCACGGCGGCGAACGGGCGGACCGACCGTCCGTCGGCCCGCTCCTCGGTGACGTCGAGCAGCTCGAAGAACGGCCCGACCGCCGCGAGCCCGGCCAGCACGTCGCTCACCGGCGGGGTGGCGGCCGTACGCGCGATGTCGATGCGCTCCGTGGTCACCGGAGAAGCCTCGCATCCCGGATCGTCCCGGTCGAGCCGTTCGTGAGGGTCCCGGCGACCGGTCCGACCCACAGCACCACCCCCGCAGCAGCCACGACGGCGAGTGCCTGCGTCGCCGTCGACGACGCCACCAGTGCGGCGAGCACCGTCAGCCGGAGGAGGCCCCGCGCGGTCGCCCGTCCCGTCGCCGTCGCCACGGCCGGGAGGCGCGTCAGGGCCGGACACCGGCCGGCCCGGGCAGCG
>NZ_JAMXSG010000145.1:0-14481 GCF_024124365.1 Pseudonocardia sp. McavD-2-B | reverse complement strand
GGCGGTCGCGCTGCCCGACGAGCCCGCCGGCCCGCCGCATCCGGCGACGAGCGCGAGCATCAGGCCGAGCAGCGCGACCAGGCGGCCGACGGTCACAGGGCGCCGGTGTCGGCGTAGCCCTGCGGGACGGTGCCGACCTGGCCGCCGGTGCTGCCGCCGGTCACGGGGCCGCCGTCGGAGCTCTGGCCGGGCTCCGGGCCACCGGTGGCGCCGATGCACTCGCCGTCACCGCCGACGATCCCGCTCGGAATCTCGTCGGTCGAGCAGGAGTCGCCCGGGGTCGGCCCGTCCTGGCCGTTGTCGTCGCCGTCGCCGGGCTCCGGCGTCGGGGTCGGGGTGACGTCCCCGCCGTCGCCCTGGTCGCCGTCTCCGGGCTCGTCGGCCGGCGGGGTGCACGCGCTGCGGGCGTCGCCGACGAGCGCGAGCGCCTCGGTCACGCCCTCGGTGCCGGTGCCGATCTCGGCGAGCCGGTCGCTCACGGCGTCGAGGTCCGCGTCGCCGCGCAGTCCGACCGAGGCGTCGACGGAGACGAGCGCGGAGTCGAGCGCCGCGCGGGCCTCGACGCACGCCGCGGTCCCCGGGCCGGTGGGCGGCGGGTCGGCCTCCTGGGCGAGCGCGGTACCGGTGCCGGCACCGCCGATGAGCAGGGTCGCGCCGGCGAGCAGCGCGAGCGTGTGACGTCGCATGTCGGGTTCCTTCCGTGGTGGTCGTGCGCTGTCGAGCGACACTTCTGTCAGCCCCCGGCTTGCACGCCGGTCGAGCCGTGCGGTAACTTCGTCCTGGTCAATTCGCAATGTTTTGGAGGTTCCGCCATGAACAGCACGCAGCACGACATGACGACCGCGCCGGCCTGCGGCATGACGGACGGGTGCGGCGCCGAGGCCGGCGAGCCGTGCGCCGCGGGGTGCCCGTCGCTGGCCAGCGACCCGGTCATCTGCTGCGAGCTGGGCCCGATCGTTCGGCGCACGACGGCCGACCCCGCGCACTGCACGCGGCTCGCGACGACCACGGTCCGCACGCTGAGCGAAGAGGCGACGCCGGCATGCGGTCAGCACGCCGAGCGCTACCGCCACGGCTGCGGCGTCGAGCAGCCCCTCGTTCCGGCCGCCGTAGGCGTCGCTGTCGCGTTCGTGGGGGCGTCCGCGGCTCCGGGAGCCGGCGTCTACTGCTGGCGCTGCTGGGCCGGCCTGATCGCCCGCGTCGACGGCACGCACGTCGCGCCCGGCGAGCAGCTCGACCGGTGCCCGGCCCCGGCCGCGGCCGGTGGCCCGCACTCCCCCACCACCGGCGCCCGGCCGGCCGACGCGCTCGACGTCGAGACGCCCTGACCCGGGCGTGCGCCGTCAGACGACACGAATGTCCGCCCCCGGCTTGCACGGTCGGGGGCGCTCGTGTAACTTCGTCCCTGTCAGTTCGCAGAGTTAAGGAGAACCGCAATGGACACCATCGACCGCGCCGCCGCCGCCCTCGGATTCGCCGGCTGGGCCGACATGAGCGCCGCCCTGTACCTGATGGGCGCCGACCTGGGGTTCGCGCTCAACCTGGGCCAGCGCGCCGAGCTGCCGACCGCGACCCGCGAGCAGCTCGCCCCGGGCGCGATCATCGCCGTGCACGGTCACCAGTGCACCCGCATCGCCCGGGTCTGGAAGGTCACGCCGAGCAAGGTCTCGGCCGTCTACCTGACCCCCACCGCCATCGAGCGGGCCCAGCGCTACGGCAAGGGCGTCGCGGTCCCGAACAACATCACGGCGAAGATCGCCGACTGCGGGCTCGTCAAGGTCGCCCCGGAGACCGAGGCGCGCATCGAGCGCGAGACCGCCGAGGCTGCCGCGCCGGCGCCGGTCGGCGGTGGGACCCAGCTCGTCACCGACGACGCGTACGGCGCCGGGATGCTCCCGCTCGCCGGCGGCGACGGCTTCCTGTTCTGACGGACCGCCCGACCGGGCCCGCGGACACCGGGCCCGGTCGGGCGGCTCCCCCACCACATCACACGAGGGATCGGAGTTCACGACATGTCGAAGACACCCAAGGCCGACGCGAGCAAGGCGGCCGTCGAGGCGCTGCGAGACAGCGGCTACCGAGGGCCGATCGACGAGAACGGCAAGGCGACCACGCACGACGAGTGGTGCGAGCGCCACGGGATCGACCCGACCACCGGGCGCGCGAAGTGAGCCGGCGAGTGCGGTTCAACGCCCGCAAGACGGTGCGGTTCGGGCCGTTCTACCTGCTGTTCACTCAGGGCGGGCTCGCGAGCTACGGCATCAAGCTCGGCCCGTGGACGTGGAACTTCGCCCGGGGCACGCACTCGGTCGACACCCCCGGTCCGGGCGGCGTCCGGATCGGCAAGCGCCGGCGGGGCCGGTCGTGAGCCGCGACGAGCTGTTCGGCCTGGGCGTGCTCGGAGCTCCGGTGCGTGAGCAGCAGACATGGCTGTCAACGAAAACGGGGCTGACCCGCCTCGTGGAGAGGCAAGCCAGCCCCGTAGACGCGGGAGCCCTGCTTCGAGATCAGCCCTCGAAGCTGGTCAGCTGCTCGAGAACGCTCTTCTGCGACTGCTCGGTCGACGAGGCGTTGCCCTGGTCGTTCGAGGACTCGATCGAGTTGTCCTGCACGACCGACTGGCCGTCGCCGCCCTCGCTGTCCTCGTTGGCGAAGTCGCTGATACCGAGGATGTCGGAGGCGTTCAGAGCCGGGTTGATCTGGGTGATCGGGGCGAAGCTGGAGTTGCCCTGCTCGGTGGCAGCACCCTGCTCGCCGGTGACCGTGCCCTCGGTGGTCTGGGACTGGTCCTGGTCGAAGTCGCCCTCGTCGGCGAACGCCATGCCAGCAACACCGAGGGACATCGGCACGGCCATCGCGGAAACGAGCAGGGTACGCACAGACTTGCGCATGAGTCTTCCTCTCCTGGGTTGTGCACATTCCGGAGAAGAACCGGAGTGCTGCACAGAACGCTACCTGGTGCAGCAACGCCACTAACGGCGGGCCTCGTGCTGAAAGTCTCAGAGTTTCAGTGAACCTACCGCGGCCATCATACGTAGCACAGACTTCTCCGACTCCCTGACCAGGAGGTTCGCTGCGAACTCAATTTATATTCGGCGAGGCGTAGACGTTTCGACGCAACATGACGAACCCTCACTCAATAGAGTGAAAACTCTAGTGCGTCACGAGTTCGAAGGGGGTCCCGAAATTGCGTGCAGAGTCGAGCGACCGCACCGCGACGGGGCCGTGTAGGCCGAGCGCCAGCCGGTCGGGAACGCCCCGTAACCGACCGGCCGGCGCCGGCTAGTCACCCCCACCACGAGGTAACCCCTCCGGGGACTCGCCCCGGACCGCCTCCCACCTTGGAAGGACGACACTGTGCTCATGAGCACGAACGAGCGGCCGAGCGAGGCGGAGATCCGCGCCGCGCTGGCCGAGCTGATGACGACCGCGGACGTCGACGACGCGATGGGCTGGACGTCGGGCACTGCGGCGAAGTCGCGCCGGCGCCCGCACGGTCTGCCGGAGCCGGACGCGATGGTCGGCCGGACGCCGGTCTACTTCCGCGCCACGTTCGAGCGCTGGCGCGAGAGCCGGCCCGGTCAGGGCGCCGGCGGGGGCCGGCCGTGGCACCGCGACGAGCCGGTCGAGGCCGGCCAGTGAGCGCCGGCGAGTCGCGTGCCTGGCTCGTCGAGGTCGTCGTCGACGTTGAGGTCGGCGAGATCGACGACGCCGAGTGGACCTCCGCCCTACTCGGCGTGCTGTCACCGCTGGGGCCGAGCATCGAGCGTCAGGGCGCCTTGACCGCGGTGACCTTGAACCTCCGCGGGGACGCGGCCGGAGTCACCGCCCAGGCCGTCGAACTGGTCGAGGCCGCGTTCGCGGCGCGGGGTCGCGAGACCCGGGTGGTGCTGGTGCACGCGTTCGATGCGTCCGAGGCGGCGCGGCTGAGGCCCCGGACGCTCGATGCGCCGAAGGCGTTGGACTCGTTGCCGCCCGACGTCGACGAGCGCGACGCCCGCCGGCTGGCCGCCCTCGGCCCCGACGAGCTGGCCCGGCTCGTCCGCGAACGGTGGGCCCGGTGAGCGCCGGCGAGCCGATCGAGCTGCACGCGGCAATGTCGGTACTCCGCGGCCAGACCGGGGCGACGACGCGCGAGCAGCGGGTCGCGGCCGAGCGCCGCGTCGTCCGCGAGGTCGAAGACCTCACCCGCGTCAAGGTCTGGGCGTACAAGCTGCTCGACGCCCTGGCCGCCGGCGACGACGTCGCGGTCGAGCGGGCCCGTCGCGGCCTGGCCGAGGCGCTCGGCGAGTGACGAGAGCCCCGGCCGGGTGTGAGCGCAGCCCCGGCCGGGGCTCTCGTGTCGACGGGCGTGTCCGTCAGCCGGCATCGAACCCCAGGGGCTGAGCCCCTTGACCGGCGCGAGCCGGAGCGGGTGTGCGCTGACAGGACACGCCCATCATCGGGGACCCTACGTTGCGACTGGTCAGCGCGTCCAGACGGTCATGACAGTGCAGTGCAGTCGTGCGCTGCCGGCGCTCACCCGTCCTGGCAGACGGTGCCGGCCGCGGCGTCGACGAGCTGGCCGGCCTGGTCGGCGTCGACGGGGTAGCTGCCGGTCGAGAACCGCTCGACGGCCTGGTCGACGATGCGCTCGCGCGGCCAGGGCTCGCCGGTCTCGGCGTCGGTGTTGGTCAGCGACGAGCAGGTGTTCGCCGCGTCGCTGGCGAGCCCCTCGGCGTCGTCGGGATGGCCGGGAACGATGCTCGCGGCCTGGTCGACGAACGCGGCCTCGGCGTCGGACAGGGTGGCGGACTCGGGAGCGGGCGCCGGCTCGCCGCCGCACCCGGCCAGGGCCAGGGCGGCGACGAGGGGGACGGCGAAGCGGGCGAAACGGATCACGGCGGTACTACCGTCCGCGACCCGGTCTCGCGTTACTCGCGCCTGGTCAGGCCGCGCCGGTTCCGCGGCTTGCGCGGTGTCCCGGTGACCGGCCGACCGGCGAGCCGCAGCGCTTCGTGAACGGCGACGTCGAGCGCCTCGGCCTCGGTCGCGCCGGCGCCGCGTTCATGGACGTAGGCGTCGCGGGCCGCGGCCACCGGCCGGGGTGTGCGCTCGCCGGCGCTCACGGCGCGAGCCCGGTCGTCAGCCGGTGGTGCGTGCGCTCGTGGGCGAGCCGGGCGCCGGCCTCGGAGTTGCACGGCCCGCACGCCGGCCTGATGTTCGAGCGCCGGTACGTGCCGCCCTCGATGCCCGGGACGATCCGGTCGACGGTGATCGTCGAGTCGTCGAGGGTGAGCCCGCACCGGTGGCACGGGCACGTCTGGCCGTCGCCGAACGTCGCGAGCAGCCACGCGCGCCGGCGGGCCCGGTCCTGGACGTTGCCGCGGGCGTTGCCGTTGCTGGTCCCCCGGCCCACCGGTCGACGGGGCGCCGGCACGGCGACGAGCGCCTCGGCCGGCGGGCGCGGCTCCGGGACGGCCGGCGCGCTCACGCGCTCGCCTCGGCCGCCGGCGGCAGGGCCGGCCCGTGCAGTGGGTGGGCCCGGTCCCAGGCTCGCCACCAGGATTCGCGGGCGTCGGCGAGCCGGTACAGGGTCCGGCCGCCGGCGCGCTCGCGGTCCCAGCCGTCGCGGTGCGCCCAGCTCCGCAGCGTGGCGAGCGACTCGACGCCCAGGTACCGGGACAGGCCGGCGAGGTCGAGCATCGCGTCGCCGAGCGTGCGGCCCAGCCGACGCACCTCGTCGAGCCCCTCCCAGCGGGTCCCGCACCGCCGGCACCGGGCGCTGTCGCCGAACGAGCGGGCCCGGACCTCGCCGGCGCAGCGCTCGAAGTCGCCGGCGCGGGCCGCCATCGTCTCGCCGACCGCCTCGACGAGCGCCGTGTACGCCTCGACGCCGGCCGGCGCGGGCCGCGGGCACTGGCCGAGCGGAACCGAGGCGTCGTGCTCGCCCAGGGCGCGGCGGACGTGGCCGGCGAGCGCCTCGACCGCCGAGGCGAGCCCGTCGAACCACCAGCACCGACCGAGACGCTCGATCGAGACGCGCAGCGCGAGCACCTCGCCGCCCACGGTGCGCGGGCCGGCCCCGTCCGGCACGGCGCCGGCGTCGCGGCCGGCGTCCGCCCACCAGGCGAGCGTGCGCAGCACGGAGGACGCGTTTCGCGGCCGGTCCGGGTCGAGGGTCTGCCCCCGGCTGTCGGTCAGGACGAGCACGTCGTCGCGGGCCGGCGAGCGGGACCCGAACCCGGGTGCGCCGCGCCCGCCGTCGAGGCCTCCGGCGACCGGGGTCGGGTCGAGCCGGCGGTACCCGTCGGCGATGCGGTCGAGCTGCTCGGCGAGCCGGCGCCGGCACGCCGAGCACGTGAGCGAGTGCTCGGTCGGGCCGCGCTGGTCGCAGGCGATGCACAGCAGACGGTCGGCGGTGTCGGTCGGGGTCGACACGGTGATCCCTCCGTTCGGGGTGGTGGGGAGCTGGGCGGGCGCGGAGGTCACGCGGAGTCCTGCCAGGCGAATGAGGGCTCGTCGGCCTCGGCGACGATGCGGACGCCGAACAGCTCGGCCGTCATGCACTCCATGAGCGCCGCGGTCGCGTCGGCGGCCTCGGCCTCCGGCACGAACGTGACGATCTCGTCGTGCACCGGCAGCACGCGGGAGCCGGCCCAGCGGGTGCGCTCCCACCGCTCGACGGCGTCGACGAGCAGCTCGCGGGCGGTGCCCTGGATGCAGTAGTTCGGCGCCTTGTGGGGGTAGGCCTGCGGGAGGTGGATCACGCGCCCGCTGTAGGTCGCGAACTGCGTGTTGCCGGCCTTGACCGCCTCGCGGACCTGCCGGGACCACTCGGAGAGACGCGGGGTGATCTCGTCGAGCGCGTCGATCGCCCGTTGCGCGGTGGCCTGGTCGGTGCCGCCCTGCTCGGCCAGCGTGGCGAGCCCTCCGCCGTAGAGCCGTCCGAACACGATCCGCTTCGCGATGTAGCGGTGCGCCTTGGTCGCGTCCTCACCCCACACGATGCGGGCGACCACCCAGTGCAGGCCGTCCGCGCGGCCGGCGTGGCGCCATCCGCGCTCGGCGAGGATCGCCGTCCGGGCGGCCTTGTCGCCTGTGCCGTCCGCGGCGGCCCGCGCGCTGATCTCGGCGTTGAACGCGTCCTCTTCGGCGATCAGGGCGAGCAGCGTCGGGTCCTGGGAGAGCGCGGCGGCGACGCGCAGCTCGACGCCGGAGAAGTCCGCGGAGACGAGCAGCTCGCCCGGGTCGGCGGTGATGCACGCCCGGACCCCGCCCTCGCGCGGGAGCTGTTGCAGGTTGGGGCGCACGCACGACATGCGGCCGGTGTCGGTGCCGATCGTGTAGACCGTCGGCCTCGCCCGGCCGTCCCCGTGCTCGCCGAGCAGCGCGTACGGGCGCAGGAACAGACCGAGGGCGGTGTCGTGGTGGCGGTAGTCGAGCACCGCCGAGACGAACTCGCCGAGCCGGCCGCCGGCCTTGCGCAGCGGTTCGAGCACGCCGGCCTTGACCGACGGCTTGCCGGTGTCGGTGCGCGGCAGCGCGGCGCCGAGCTGCTCGGCCAGGGCGCCGACCTGGGCGTCGCTGCCCGGGTTCTCGACGCCGAACGCGCGCACCCGCTCGCCGGCCTCGGCCTTGCCGGCGGTGTGGGTCTCGGTCAGCGCGGCGACGTGCGCGCCGTCGATCCGCACGCCGTCGTGCGCGACCCGCGCCATGACCCGCTGAGCGAGCCTCTCGCGGTCGAGGACGTGCTCCGGGGGCTGCGGGAGGGTCCGGCCCAGTGCGGCCGTGTCGAGCACGTCTGAGGCCGCGTATCGCAGCATCGTGGTCGAGCCGGACTCGACGTTGGCCCAGCCGTTGCGCTCGATCGGCGCGGCGAGCTGGTCGGCGAACATCTTCGGGCTCGACCAGCGGCCGGCCTTCCACAGCTCGCCGCGCGCCTGCTCGGCGGCCGGGATCACGGCGTGCGCGCCGAGCACGTTGCCGGCGAGGCGCTTCAACCCCGGGTCGGACCCGGTCGACTGCGGGTCGGCGAGCTTGGCCGGGATGACGGTGTCGTGCATGCGGTCCCACGCCGTGGCGCGGTCGATCAGGCCGGCGACGTCGAGCGGGACCAGGTCCGCGGTCGCGGAGTGGGCGTGCAGCTTGCCGGCGGCGGCGAGCAGCTCGCGCACGGTGCCGGCGTGCTCGACCGGGTGCAGTACCGCGGCGGCGACGTCGTCGCCGAGCTGGACGGTGCGCAGCGCGTAGAGCGTGTGCCCGACCGGGTAGCCGGAGGTCTCGACGTCGACGGTCAGCGTGCCGTCGGTGCGCGCGAGCGCGGCCCGGACGACGGCCTCGGCCTGGTCGAGGGTGACCGGCAGGACGTTGCCGGCGCGGTCGACCACGGCCGGCAGCGCGAGCACCTCGCCGGCCGCGGCGGCGACGGCGGCCTCGCGCTCGGCGATCTTCGCGGCGGCCTTCGCCTCGGACCGCGCGGCGCGCAGCTCGACGTTGAGCGCCTTGCGTGCCTCGGACCGACTGGTGCCGTCCTGGCCGGCGCGGGCCGCCGCCTCCTCCTTGGTCACCGACAGTGACAGATCGCGGCCGCGGAGCCACTCCGGGCATTCGCGCAGGTCAGGGGCGGTTTGGTCGCCTACATTCGCGTTCTGACGTGGTGATGTTTCGGAGCGTGCCTGATCACTCACGTTCCGTGCACGGGCCCCGTTAGTTTCCCGACTGTCGGGAGCCGCACTGTCGGAGCCGTCGGAAGGTCGTTCTGACCTGGGAGACCTACCGGCCCCTGGACCGTCCGGACCGCCCTCGGTCCGACAGTTGAGGGGGTCGTCCCCTATTCCCCCTGTGAACGCGTCAGGGGTACTCCTATTGGAGTAGTCGTGATTATGACTGCTGATAGTACGGGGAGAACTATCGGAACTATCGGCAGCACTAGAAAACTTGGGTTCTGACCTGGTGTTATCCGCGTCCGATAGTTCCGCACTCGAACCGTCGGCAACCGTCGGCGAACTATCGGGGCCCGGCGTGACCGGCGCCACGGTCCCGGGTGGGGTGGGCCCGGCGCCCGGCATCAGCCCGGTCCCGGGGTCCATCACGGACAGTGGCCGGTACTTGACGTTCTTCCGGGGTCCGCCCATGACGAACGGGAACCCCTGCTCGGTGAGCGAGCGCCCGAACGCGGTCTCAGACGGGGGCGACTGCCTGCGGTAGATCGGCTGGGCGTCGAACCAGCCCACGAACGAGCGGTACAGCTCGCGGCCGGGGGTGCCCGGGTCCGACGGCAGGGTGCACATCTCGCGCCACTCGCGCACCGGGTCCTGGCCGGCGGCCATGTCGTCCGCGAGCGCGACGAGCGAGGCCGGCGCCGCGGCGTGGCCGGCGGTGTCGGGCTCCGCGAGCCACGCCGCGCACTCGGACATGAGCGCGGCCAGCACCCCGGGCGCCTCCGCGGCCCACACTGCCGGGGTGAGCGCCTGCCGGGCCGCCCGCACGGTGGCCTGGTCCGCCTCGCACGGCACGATCCGCATGCGGGCGCGCAGCGCCGGGTCCGTGATCGGGGGCTCGTCGTTGGTGGTCATCACCAGCGTGTGCGTCGGGGTGAACGTGACCGGGTTGGCGCGCATCGCGTTGCCGGTGAGCTGCCCGCCGCCGGTGAGCTGCTTCAACCGCTCGGCGGCGAGGTGGCCGCGGCGCGGGCCCTCGTCGATGAACGACAGCCGGCGACCGCGCAGCGCGTACACGACCGAGGCGTGCGTCCCGTCGCCGGAGCCGAGCAGCCGCGGGTCCGCGGCGTGGCCGTAGCTGCCGAGCACGTCGACGAGCAGCGTCACGAGCGCGGTCTTGCCGGTGCGCTCCGGTCCGTAGAGCACCGGCAGTGCCGCGTCCGGATAGCCGGCCAGGGCCAGCGACAGCACGCGCAGCGCCCACCGGCGCACGTCCGGGTCCGGCCAGACAGCGGCGACGAACCGGTCCCAGACCGGGGTGTCGACCAGGGCCGGTGCGAGCTTCGCGGTGTGCAGGTGCGGGGTGGACGGGTCGACCGCGGCCGGGATCGGCTCGTCGAGGCTGGCGCGCAGGTCCCACGGCACCCCGCCGGCCCACAGCACTTCCGGGTCCGCGTCGAGGCCGGCCAGCTCGACCGCGGCCGGGTGGTCGCCGCCCTTGACGATGGTGCGGAGCTTGCGCTCGACCCGCGACGACGTGCCGCTGTTCATGAACGACGCGCGCCGGACGGCCTGCCACTGCCCGTCGGTGCGCTGCGACGGGTCCTTGTCGATCGGGGTCTCACCCAACGGCATCAGGCGGGCGACGATCGACACCGCCCACCCGGAGAGGTCTTCACGCTCGCGCCACGCCTCGGCCTGGCGCACGACCCACGAGTCGGCATCCGAGGCGTAGCGCAGCACCGGCACCGTCCGCGCGGCGACGGCCTCGGCGAACTCCTGGTCGTTGCCGCACCAGTACGGATCGAACGCCTCGACGCCCAGGGCGCGGTACGGCGACCACGGCGGGCCCGCCGGCCGCTGGGCGGCGACGGCCTGGGCGGCGTCACCGAACCGGGCCTCGTCCTCCGGGGTGTAGACGCGGAACGGCTGCTCGGCGCCGTCGGTGAGCCCCTGCTCGATCCACCGGCGGTCGTCCTCGTCGGGCGCTCCCCACGCCTGCGAGCACGCCCGTTCCAGCCGCGACCAGGCGTCGGACTCGTCGAGCCATCCGCCGCCGACGTAGCCGCCGAGGGTCATCGCGGCGCGCATCAGCGTCGAGCGGAACCCGTCCCCGTCGGCGGGGTTCCAGTCGGCGACGGCGGCGAGCTTCTCGGCGATGGCGCGCTCGGCGGCGACCTGGGCCTGCGGCTCGCGGTTGGTCGCGAACTCGCGCCACCACGCCGGCCCGCCGGCCCGGGTCACCGACGTGCCGGAGCGGGCAGCGCGCACCCGGTCGGCCAGCGCGGCGCCGGAACGATCGCGGCCGGCCGCGGTGAGCCGGTCGAGGTCGGGTCGGGTGTGCCAGGTGTAGGCGACGGGCTCGCCGGTCGCCTTCGACGCCTTGACCGTCGGGGCGAGGAACGCGAACCCGCGCGAGCTGCCGTCGGGCAGGCCGCCCTTGACGTCGACGCCCGGGAGCACCCCGTCCCGGGAGCCGACGCCCAGCGGGGCGATGAACGAGTGGAACCCGCCCGACGGGGTCTCGGCGGTGCCGTAGGAGACGGGCACGACGTCGAGGCCTTCGAGGTCGCCGCCGTTGCGGGGGTCGACGTCGAGCAGGTCGAGCGCGGCGCCCATGACGGCGCACAGCGCCATCCCGGGCGACCAGGCGTCGACGACGGCCGGGTCGGGGGCGGTGTGCTGCCACCCGGTGGGCAGCGCGAACCCGGTCGCCGACGTCTCGTCGGGCCGGGCGACGAACACCGGCACGCCGGCGCGGGCGAGCCCGCGGGCGACGTCGAGGGCTTCGCGCTGGGTGTCGGTGAGGTGGGGCGCTTGGGTCACGAGCGCGGCCCCTTTCGTGTCGGGGAGCGGTCAGAGCGGGCGCTCGCGGCCGGGGAGCCGGCGGCGCGGGTCGACAGCGGGTCGGGGTGTCCGCCGTCGCGTACGGCTGCGTAGAGGGCGTGGCGCGCGGCGTCGCGGGCGTGCCGCATCCCCTTGGTGGCCTCGACCAGGCCGGCCGCAGCCAACCGGCGGTCGGTCGCCCACGGCTTGACGTCCGCGGCCCGGTAGCGGCGGATCGGCACGTTCTGGTCCTCGGCGAGCCGGGCCAGGGCGCCGATGACGTCGCGCGTGCGGGTGCCCGCGCTGGCCGACGACGAGCGTGCGGCGCGCGCACCGACGACGAACTCCTCGACGGCGAGCAGCGACTCGTCGGTCTCTTCGAGCATCGCGACGACGACCGTGCACAGCGCGCCGGCCGAGCACTGCACGACGTCGGGGGCGCGGTGCGGCCAGAGCAGCACGATTCCGGGTGTCGGGCCGGGGTCGACGCCGATCACGGCGAGCCGGGTCATGCCGCGACCGCCTGCTCGTCGTCGCGGTCGTCGCCCTCGACGGCGAGCCGGTCGTCGGCCGGGGCGGGCTCGTCGAGGCCGGCCTCGGTACGGGCCTGGTCGAGCGTGCCGGCGGCCTCGCCGACCGAGTCGTCACGGGAGCCGGCGCCGCCGAGCAGCTCGGCGACGATGCGCGGGTCCTCGACCATCTTCGACAGGGCGCCGGCGCGCTGCCGCAGGATCGAGCGCACGCGGGTGTCGATCGTCTTGCGCGCGACGACGTCGACGATCTCGATGCAGTCGTGGCGCTCGGACCCGATGCGGTGGGCGCGGTCCTCCATCTGTAGCGCCTCGACCAGCGACCAGGGCCGCTGTAGGAAGATCAGGCAGGACGCGGCGGTCAAGGTGAGCCCGACCCCGCCGGCGCCGGTGGTGACGCCGATGACGTCCAGCTCGCCGGCCTGGAACGCGCGCACCGCGGCCGAGCGCTCGGTCGCGGTCTGGCCGCCGACGACGTACCCGACCCGATAGCCGGCCTGCTCGGCCTGCTCGCCGGCCAGGACGACGAGCTGCCGCGACGGCGCGGCGACGATGAACTGTTGCCCCGGCCGCTCGGCCATGACGTCGAGCGCCTCGTCGACCTTCCAGCTCGGCGCGCGGAGCGTGACGTTCTGGTGCAACTTCTCGACCGGGAGCCCGGTCTCCGGGTCGTCGACGGTCTCGGTCCACGACTCGACGTCGGCGGCGCTGCTCGCGAGCTGGGCAAGGCGGGTGAGCTGGGCGAGCACGGTCATCGCCGACAGCGACGAGCCGGAGGTCTCTCCCCCGTCGCCGTCGTCGACGCCGGGCAGGTCGGCGAGCATGTCGCCTTCCATCGCGTCGTAGGCCTTGCGCCACTTCGCCGGGATGTCGACGGTGCGGACGCTGTAGACCTTCGGCGGTAGCTCGGCCAGGACGTCGGCCTTCGCCACGCGGCGGTGCTGGCCGAGCACAGCGGTCCGGTACTCCGGCTCGCGGGCGTGGTTGAGGCCGAGCACGGTCGCGGCGTACTCGCCGGGCATGGTGTCGCAGTAGCGGCCGACCCACCGCTCGCGCGACGGCCACGCGTCGGGGCTCATCGCGTAGAGCGCCGGCCACAGGTCGCCGGGGTGGTGGGTGATCGGCGTCCCGGACAGCGGCACGCACAGCGGCCCAGCGGGACCGGAGCGCTTGTGTGCGGCGTCGGTGAGCCGGCGGACGGCCTTGCTCTGGTCGGTGGCCTGGGCCTTGATCTTGTGGCACTCGTCGACGACGACGCCGGCGGGGTTGAGCGCGAGCAGCGGCGACTTGCGCCGGTCGGCCTCGCCCGCGTCACGGGAGGCGATGCCGTAGGTCGTGACGTAGACGTCGGCGGTGTTCGCGAGCTTGCGCCGGCGGGCCGGCGAGCCGCGCCAGGCAACGGCGCGCCACTGCGGCGCCCAGGTGGTGAAGTGCTCGACCCACGAGTCGACGACCGCGGACGGGCAGACAACGACGAGCGGGAGCACCTCGTGGCCGCGGGCGGCGCGCTCGACGGCGCCGAGCACGGTCGACACGGTCTTTCCGGTGCCGGGCTCGTCGGAGAGCAGCACCGACCCGACGAGCCCGATCATGAACGCGCCGGCGACCTGGTAGCTCCGCGGGACCAGGCCGGCGGGCGGGGCGACGAGCAGCTCGCCGGCGCCGGCCTCGGACGCGGCGCGGGCGGCGACCTGGTCGCCGATCCACGCGGTGAGCGCGGGGCCGGGCCGCCACTCCGGGCCGTAGGTCTCGGCGAGCTGCACGACCGCGGCCCAGGTTGCCGGCATCCGGAGCGCGCCGGCCTCGGCCGACCCGGGCTCGCCGGTGGCCTTGATGAGCGGGGTCATCACCTGTAGCCGGCGGGCGGCCTCGGCGACGGCGTAGTCGGGCCCGTCGGCAATGAGGATGATCGTCTGCCGGTCGGCGGTCAGCTCGCCGACGATCGTCGCGCCGGTGGCCGAGGCGACCGGGGCCAGCACCGGCGCGCTCACCGCTCGACCTCGACGAGCGTGTGCGCGTGGTGGGAGTCGTCGATCCGGTCGAGCGCGTGCGGGCCGCCGAGCAGGTCGAGGAACCCGGAGTCGTCGTACCGGACGCGGGCGAGCCACGCGGCGTCGTTGTCGCCCAGGATCAGGATGGCCGGCATGTCGTCGGGCAGTCCGACGAGCGCGGCGCGCAGCTCGCCGACGGTGAGGGCGTTCGCCACGGTGCCTCTCCTTTCGTGTGGTGGGTGGTCGGGAGACGGACCGGGGGCCGGCCCGCGGGGTCTGTCCTGCGCACTGCTCGCGATGAGCGCCCACATGGGCCAGTGATGGCAGCGACGTCCGCGGGCCGGCCCCCGGTCAGGGGCGACCTGTCAGCCGGCCTGCTGACTGGTCAGCCGCGCGAGCAGCGCGGCCTTGTCCTCCGGCAGGTCCGCGCCGGCGGCCGGAGCCGGGGCGGCGGGCTGGGCCGGAGCAGCCGGCGCGGCCGGGGCCGGCGGC
>NZ_JAMXSG010000144.1:0-14537 GCF_024124365.1 Pseudonocardia sp. McavD-2-B | reverse complement strand
GGCGGCACCCGGCACCACCGGTCCGGGCGCCGCCCCCGTCGGCCCCGTGGGTCCCGTCCCCGGCATCGGCCCGGCCTCAGTCGTCCTCGGCCGCGAAGGCCAGCACCGCGGCCGGTGCGAGGTAGCCGTCGGCGTCGAGCACCCGGCCCCGGTCCCGGGCACCGGCCACGACCTCGCGCGCCCACTCGTGCCGGACCCGGCCGTCGCCACCGGTGACGACCAGCAGCTCACCGGTGCCGGGGGTGGCGGTCCGGCCGCCGTCGGCGTCGAGCGCCGTCATCGACCGCCAGGCACCGGGCGGCACCGACAGGGTGTCCCGCGGGCCGAGCTCGACGGTGCGCGCGTCCTCGCCGGTGTTGAGGGTGACCGCCCAGTGGCCGGCCTTCACCGTCAGCACCTGGGTCGCGTCGTGCCGGTGGGTGAGCACGCCGTCCCCGGGCAGGGCACGCAGCCACGCCAGCGCGAACCCGTGCGGGTCGAGCAGCCGCGGTGCCGCGGCCCGGCTCTCCGCGGTGCCCCAGCCGATGACCGGGGCGAGCTCGGCGCCACCGCCGGGCAGCCGCGAGCACAAATAGGGCTCGGCCACCCACGGCCGGTCGGCGACGTGCACGACCCGGCTGCGGAACTGCTCGGGGGTGTAGACGTCGAGCCGGTCGATCTCGGCCTGCTCCATCGGCCGGATCAGCGCGACGTCGTCGGGCAGCGGGTCCCCGGCGACGGTGTCGATGAGCCGGTTGTCCGCCGTGAGGTGCAGGCCGTGACCGGCCGCCTCGGTCAGGACCGTGGGGCCCCAGATGATGCCGCCGGTGTCGTCGCGGCCCAGGACCGTGAGCAGGATGCCGTCGTCGTCGCCGACGTTGGTGAAGCCGCGGAAGATCCACGGCGGGACGGAGACGACGTCGCCGTCGACGCTGCGGTAGCCGCCCTGGGTGCCGTCGGGTCCCCACCGCAGCTGGTAGTCGCCGTCGAAGTTGATGAAGACCTCGGCGGTGAAGTGCAGGTGCAGGCTGTTCGTGGTGCCGTGCGGCATACCCGCCGCACCGAGGTTGAAGCCGTGCGGCTCGCGGAGGTTGACGTGCTGGGACGCGTTCTGCGTGACCCCGGGGCCGATGAAGGAGTAGTTGTCCTTCCGGTCCGAGCCGGGGGTGCGGCAGTCGATGAACGCGGCCTTGCACGGGACCCAGTCCGCGTGCCGGACGGTGCGGCGGGCGAGCTCGTCCGCGCTGACCACCGTGTCGTGCATGTCGGTGCTCCGGTCAGTAGATGTTGGTGTCGGTGAACGCCTCGGTCCGGCCGGCGTCGATCTGCGCACGCAGCGCGATCTCGTCGAACACCCGGACCTCCTTGACGATGCGGCCGTCCTGGACCAGGAACTGCGAGACGCCGAGCAGCTCCACCTCGCCCCCGGTGAGCGGACCGAACGCCGGTGTCCCGCGGTAGGTCCCGCGCATCACCCAGGTCACCGCGATCCGCAGGCCGGCGTAGCGCTCGGCGTGGTTCGTCTGGACGTCGCGGACCTCGAACCGGGCGTCGGGGAACGGTGCGACGAGCGCGAGCAGGTCGCGCTGGTAGCCGTCCGGACGCACGACGGTCTGGTCCCCGACGGTGTGCAGGAACAGGTCACGGTGCATGTAGTCGGTGACCTTCTGGTAGCGCCGGGAGTTCCAGACCTCGTCGAGGAACTCCAGCACCATCTCGCACTCGGGCCGGAAGTCGTCCGGCCGCGGCCCGCTGTCGCCGACGGCGAGCACGTCCTTCGGCGGCTCCTCGGTCATCGAGCCCTGGTAGCCGCGGAAACGCTGCCCCCGGGCCGCCTCGGCCGGGTCGATGCCCCGCTGCAGGCACTCGGCGAGCTCGTCGCGGACCACCCACTCCTCGACCATGCGGCCGCGGCGGTAGAGGCAGTTGGCGATGGTGCGCTTGCGGATCCGCTTCACGACGCCGTCGACGAGGATCTCGTCGGCCGAGAAGACCAGGTGCGAGCTCAGGAACGCGTCGTCGCCGCGGGCCTCCCAGACCACGTCCTCGGCCTGACCGACGTGCTGCGGGGTGCCCGCGATGCGCATCAGGCTGCCCTCGATCACCCCGTCGCGGCCGATCACGGTGCCGAGCCCGCCGTGGACGATCGAGTCCGGCTCGTAGTTGTCGACGATGTAGGACACGTCCCGCTGGACCCAGATCCGGTCGGTCACCTCGCGGATGAAGTCGTCCGGGTCGTTGTAGGGCTCGTACGCGACCGGGTCGAGCGTCATGGTGGTCCTTCCTCGTCGATTCCGTGCACCTCGCACTGTATGCGTATGCACAACCGACGGGCAAGGGTCCCGCGGGGATTTCCGGCGACGGGAGCGGCTACGCCCGGGGCGCGGCCACGGTGGCACGGGCGACGTAGTGCGTCGGATACACGACGTGCCGCGGCGCGGCCCCGGGGTCGGTCAGCCGGGCGACGACCAGCCGCGCGGACTCCCGGGCGACCTCGTCGAGGTCGTAGGCGACGGTGCTGAGCCGGACCAGGGCCCAGCGTGAGGTGGGCAGGTCGTCGAAGCCGACCACCGAGGTGTGACCGGGCACCGGGACGCCGGCCTCGGCGGCCGCGTCGAGCGCCCCGAGCGCGACGACGTCGTTGCCGCACAGCAGCAGGGTCGGACCACCGGCCCGCTCGTGCAGCGTACGGAACCCCTCGCGACCGGTCGCGAAGTCGAACGGACCGTGCAGGACGTCGCGCTGGGCGAGCGCCAGCCCGTGCTCGTCGAGCACCGTGCGGACGACCTGCTCGCGCAGCTCACCGGTACTGGTGTTGCGCGGCCCGAAGATGGCCCCGATCCGGGTGTGCCCCAGGCGGACGGCCTCCGCGACCACCTCGCGCACGCCCTGCTCGGGGTCGACGGTCACCGCATCGGCGGCCACGCTGGGCGCGGTCCGGTTCAGGTAGACGAACGGCACGCCGCGGTCGCGCAGCCGGGCGGGCTGGATGGAGTCCACCGTCGTCGTCGACAGCACCACCCCGGCCAGGCCGTGCGCGGCGACCCGCTCGGGCAGCGGCGCGGTCCCGGCCGACTCGGTGATCAGCACGAGCTCGTGGCCGAGGGCCTCCAGCTCGTGGTGCAGCGGGCCGATCATGTTCGCGTAGAACTGGTTCTCCAGGTCGGCGACGACCAGCCCGATCCGGTTCGAGCGACCCACCGACAGCGCGCGCCCGATCGCGTTGGTCGAGTAGCCCAGCGCCAGGGCCGCCTCACGGACCCTGCGTTTGGTCGCCTCGGAGACCCGGGGGTGATCGGTGAGCGCGCGCGACACCGTCGGCTGCGAGACCCCGGCGAGCCTCGCCACGTCGCGACTGGTGACCATGTCCGCCCTTCCCCCGACCGCGCGTCGAGCCTAGTGCGCCCCGGGACACACCCTTGACAGCGGCGCGTCACCGCCGTTCACTGCGGAGCCGTAGCGCATACGTATGTTATGCCAGGGAGGACGGAATGTCGCAGGAACTGAAGAGCGCGACGGGGTCGGCCCCGCGCCGCAGCGACGAGGGCGTCGCCGCACGGGTGCGGGCGATCGTGGACGGCGTGCGGACGCGCGGCGACGCGGCGGTGCGGGAGTACGCGGACCGGTTCGACGGCCGCGCGCCGGAGCGCCTGACCCCCGCGCGGGTCGACGAGCTGGTCGCGTCGCTGCCGCAGCAGGTCGTCGACGACATCCGGTTCGTGCAGGACCAGGTCCGGAACTTCGCGCGGGTCCAGCGGGAGTCCCTGCACGACGTCGAGGTCGAGACGCTGCCCGGGGTGGTCCTCGGGCACCGGCACGTGCCGGTCGGCTCGGCGGGCGCGTACGTACCCGGCGGGCGGTACCCGCTGACCGCCTCGGCGCACATGACGATCGTGACCGCGAAGGCCGCGGGGGTGCCGCACGTGGTCGCGGCCACGCCTCCGATCCGCGGCGAGGTCCCGGCGGCGACGGTGGCGGCGATGCACCTGGCCGGCGCCGACGAGATCCACGTCCTCGGCGGGGTCCAGGCCGTCGCGGCGATGGCGCTGGGCACCGGGTCGGTCTCCCCGGTCGACATGCTGGCCGGTCCGGGCAACGCCTATGTCGCGGAGGCGAAGCGGCAGCTCTTCGGCGAGGTCGGCATCGACCTGTTCGCCGGCCCCACCGAGATCCTCGTCGTCGCCGACGGGACCGCGGACCCGCTGACCGTCGCCGTCGACCTGCTGTCACAGGCCGAGCACGGCCCGGACTCCCCCGCCGTGCTCGTCACGACCTCCGAGACGCTGGGCCGGGCCGTGCTCGACCTGGTCGGGCGGCTGCTGCCGGGCCTGCCCACGAACGACCTGGCCGGGCCCGCGTGGCACGACCACGGCCGGATCGTCGTGTGCGACGACGCCGACGAGATGTGGCGGGTCGCCGACGACCTCGCCGCCGAGCACGTCCAGGTCCTCACCGCCGAGCCCCGCGACGCCCTGGAGCGGATGCGCAACTACGGTGCGCTGTTCCTCGGGGAGAACACCTGCGTGTCCTACGGAGACAAGGTGATCGGGACGAACCACGTGCTCCCGACGCTCGGTGCCGCGCGCTACACGGGCGGGCTGTGGGTCGGGAAGTACCTCAAGACCTGCACCTACCAGGAGGTCCGCGACCCCGCGACGAGCGCCGAGCTCGGCCGGGTGTGCGGGCGCGCGTCGCGGGTGGAGCTGTTCGAGGGGCACGCCCGCTCCGGGGACCTGCGGGCCTGGCGGCACGGTGGGGACCGCATCGACTGGCTGGACGAGATCGCGCCGCTCGGGAGCCCGGCACCGGTGGCCGGGTCGTGAGCACGCCGGTCACGGGACGCACCGCGCTGGTGACCGGCGGCGGCAGCGGGCTGGGTGCGGCGATCGCGTCGCACCTGGCCCGTGCCGGGGCGCGGGTCGTGCTGGCCGGGCGGCGTGCCGACGCCCTCACCGCGACCGCGGCCCGGATCGGGCCCGCCGCCCGGGCCGAGGTGTGCGACGTCGCCGACCCGGACTCCGTCGCGGACCTGGCGGTCCGGCTCGCCGACGAGGAGGTCTCGATCGTCGTCAACAACGCCGGGATCGCCGGTCCGGTGGCCCCGCTGGTCGAGGTGAGCCCGCAGGAGTGGGACGAGGTGTTCGCGGTCAACGTGCGCGGCACCTACCTGGTGTGCCGGGCGTTCCTGCCGCCGATGCTCGACCGCGGGGACGGCGACGTGGTCAACGTGGCCTCGGTGTCGGGGAAGCGGCCGCTGGCCCGGCGCACGCCCTACTGCGCGTCGAAGACCGCGGTGCTCGGCCTGACCTCGACGCTCGCGTTCGAGGCGGGCCCGGCCGGGGTGCGGGTCAACGCGCTGTCCCCCGGCCCCGTCGAGGGCGACCGGATGGACCGGAACTTCGCGCTGGAGGCGCAGCGGACCGGCACCGACGTCGCCGCGGCGCGTGCGGCGTTCGTCGGGCGGGCCGCGCTCGGCCGGATGATCACCGCCGACGAGGTGGGCGCGGCCGTCGTCGCGATGCTCGCCATGCCGGGGCTGTCCGGCGCCGACGTCGACCTGTCCGCCGGGATGATCGCGTGAGGGCGCGGGTCGCCGCCGGGGAGCGGCTCGCCGGGGCGCTGGTGCGGATGCCCTGCGAGGAGATCGTGGAGATGCTCGCCGTCGCCGGTCTGGACTTCGTACTGATCGACTGCGAGCACGGGCCGGCCGACGTGTCGATGCTGCGCGCCCACATCGCGTTCGCCGACGCGCACGGCCTGCCGGTGCTCGTCCGCCCCGGGGAGGACGAGCACCACCTCGCCCAGCGGGCGCTCGACCAGGGCGCCCGCGGGATCGTCGCCCCGCACGTGGAGGACGCCGCACAGGCCACGGCACTGGTGCGGGCGCTGCGCTACCCCCCACACGGCACACGGGGGTTCGCGACCTACCCGCGGGCGGGGAGGTTCGGCAGTGTCACCGCCGAGGAGCATCGCGCGGCGGCCGAGGACGTGCTGGTCGTGGCGATGCTGGAGTCGCCCGGCGCCCTCGCGCGCGCCGGGGAGATCGTCGGCGTGGACGGGATCGACGGCTGGCTCGTCGGCGTCGCGGACCTGGGTGCGTCCCGCACGGGCACCGACCCGTCCGTCGCCGGGATGCTGGAGTCGGTGCGCGCCGACCCGGCGGTCCGGGACGCCGTACGGGCCGACCTGGCGGGTTCGGCGGACGCGGCCGCGGCGTCGTTCGCGGGTGGCGCGCAGCTGGTGGTCTACAACCTGGCCGCGGTCATGATGGCGTCGTTCCGGGAGCTGGCCGCGGCGACGGGGTGAGCGCCGCCGCCGGAACCGGCGGCTCCGACAGTGATCACCACGAGCGAGGGTGCCGGTGCCACGAACGGCACCGGCACCCTCGCTCGTGTCGATCGTGCGCCCGGCCCGATCGGCGCCGGGCCCGGCGCCGGGCGCGGGCGGCCCGACCGCGCGACGCCCCGGAGCCGGCGCTCGGCACGTCCCCTGCCCCGGGGGCACATCCCCTGCCGCCGGGCACCTCGGCTCCCCCGCGTGCCGACGGCCGCGCGGTGATCCGCGGTGTGCGCGCAGAGCCGGCCCTCGCGCGCGTCCCGACACGCGCGAACAGCCGATCACCGCGCGGGCTTCGGATCAGCGGGTCCCGAGCCCGGTCCGCGCCGTGATCACGAGTTCGCGTGCAGTGCCTGCCCCATCACTGCCGGCCCGATCACTGCCCGCCCATCTCCCGAGCCCGCTCCCGGGCGTGCACCGTGGCCGTCCACCCGGCCACCAGTGTCGCCACGGTGTCCGGGGCCTCGACCGGGAGCAGGTGACCGGCGCCCGGCAGCACGTGCAGCCGGGCGTCCGGCACCAGCCCGGCGATCTCGGTGTGTCGCTCGACCGGGCACAGCCGGTCGAGCGCACCGGCCAGCACCAGGGTCGGCACCGCGACGGCGGGCAGGGCTGGGCGCTCGTCGACGCGGGTGCCCTGCAGCCGCAGCTGGGCCGCGAGGCGCCGCTCCCCCGTCTCGTCGGCCATCCGCAGGGCGGTGGCATCGAACGACCGGTCGTACAGCAGCAGCTCCAGGGGCTGCAGGGCGCGGGCGGGGGCGCCGTCGTCGAGCCGCGTGAGCGCCGCGTCCCAGCCGGCGCGCTGTTCGGGGGTCGGCGGGCGGGCGTTGGTCGCCATCAGGCACAGCCCGGCGACCCGGTCCGGAGCCCGCCGGGTCAGCGCCATCGCGACGATGCCCCCCAGGCTGAGCCCGGCGAGGGCGAACCGGGCGGGCAGCGCGTCGAGCAGCGCCTCGACCTGGTCGTCGAGGGTCGGCCGGTCGAGGACCGGGTGCAGCGCCCCGGCCCCCGCCGGGCCCCACAGCCGGGCCGAGCAGTTCATGCCCGGCAGCAGGACCAGCGGCGGGGACGGGACGGCGGGCACCGCTCAGCCCTTGACCGAGCCCGCGCCCAGACCGGCGACGAGGTAGCGCTGGGCGATGAACGCGAACCCGATCACCGGCAGCGTCAGCAGGATCGCGGCGGCGCCGGCCTGCTGCAGCATCGGCAGGGTCTGCCCGAGCTGGGTGGCGATGAAGACCGGGACGGTGCGGGCGACGACGTCGGTGAGCACGTTCGCCGTCAGGTACTCCTGGAACGCGAACAGGAACATGAAGATCCCGGCGGTGAGGATGCCGGGGCCCATCAGCGGCACCATCACCCGCCACAGGATCTGGAAGCGGCTGCAACCGTCGAGCATCGCGGCCTCGTCGAGCTCCTTGGGGATCTCGGCGAAGAAGTTGCGCAGCAGCCAGATCGAGAACGGCTGGTTGATCGCCACGAGTGCCGCGGCGACGGCGAAGGTCGTGTCGTAGATCCCCAGCGAACGCGACAGCTCGTACATCGGCAGCACCACGGCGAACCGGGGCAGCGCGCGGAAGATCAGCGCCGCGATGAGCAGCGCGACCGACACCCAGCCCGGGTAGCGCGACAGCGCGTACGCGGCGGGGATGCCGATCAGCAGCGCGATCACCGTGCTGATCAGCGCGACGACCAGGGTGTTGAGCAGGTACCGGTAGAACTCGGTCGTCTGCCAGAGGTCGACGAACGCGGTGAAGGTGGGCTCCCAGGTGAACACCGGCGGATCGAGGAAGGCGACGTCGGTCGGCTTGGTGACCGACATGGCCGTCCACAGCACCGGGCTCAGCATCACCCAGCAGATCACCAGCAGCAGGCCGCCGACCAGGACGGTCCGCCCGCGTGGGCGGCGGCGGGCCGGGGCGGGGCCGGTGTCGTCGGACGGGCCGGGGGTGGTGGCCGGCGGGGCGGTCTGCACGCTGCTCACTGGCGGGCCTCCTTGGCCATGTCCCGGATGAACGGGGAGAGCAACAGCACGATCAGGACGATGAGCAGCACGTTGATCGCGCTGCCGAGCCCCAGCTGCTGGCCGCCGTCCTGGAAGGCGATGTTGTAGATGTAGAGCATGATCGACTCGTTGCCGATCTGCGGTGCCTGCGGCGAGAGCGGGACGAGTTGGTCGAACGTCCGCAGCACGTCCATGATCGAGATGATCGAGACGAAGGTGAGGACGCCCCGGATGCTCGGCACGATCACGTGCCAGTGCACCCGCCAGCCGGTGGCGCCGTCGATCCGGGCGGCCTCGACGATCTCCCCCGGGACGCCCTGCAGCCCGGCGAGGATCACCAGCATGGCGAACGGCAGCATGAACCAGACCGTGTTGAGACCGATCATCACCCGGTTCGCCCACGGCTCGGTGAACCAGAGGATCTCGGCCCCGGTGAGCTCGGTGATCAGGTAGTTGACGACGCCGCCGAAGTTGGAGTCGAACAGCCAGGAGAACATCGTCGCGCCGACGACGTTGGGCACGACGTAGGACACCAGGAGCACGCCGAGCACCCAGGGGCGGGACCGGCCGAGCCCGTTGACCAGCACGGCGAGCAGGTAGCCCCCGACCAGCAGGACGGCGACGACGGCGACGGTCAGGCCGACGGTGAACAGCACCGCCCGCCCGAGCCGGGGGTCGGACAGGGCCTGGGTGTAGTTGTCCAGGCCGAGGAAGGTGCCGGGTTCGCCGTAGTTGACCCGCTGCAGGCTCCACTCCACGGTCTTGTAGAGCGGGAACAGCAGCAGGCCGAGCATCACCAGCAGGCTCGGGGAGACCAGTCCCAGGAACTCGCGCCTGCGCATGGTCGCCTCACCTCGCTCTCGTGGGTGGTGGGAAGGGGGTCAGCGCCGGTACTCGGCGACGATCGCGGTCGCGATCTCCTGCATCTGCCGCTGGCCGTCCGGGATCGTCGTCCGGCCGGCCAGCACGTCGGCGACGACCGGGCGGGTCTCGTTGCTGATCCGCGACGTCCACGGGTAGGGCTCCGGTGGGGAGGCCCTGCCGATCGACTCCAGCTGGGCCCGCGCGAACGGGCTGCTGTCCGGGGTCACCATGCCCTCCCGGGCCGGGAACGCGCCGGGCACCGCGGCCCTCGACGACTCCGGCCCGACCGAGGCGGCGACGAGGTGGAACAGCAGGTCCCTGTCGACATCGGTGTTCTGCGGGATCGCCCAGCCGTCGACCGACAGCGTGTTGTAGAGCACGTCGCCGCCGGCCACCGACGGCGGCGGGGCGAACGCGAAGTCCGCGGCGAACCGGCTGTTGTCCACCTCGGTGAGGTCCTTCATCCGGCCGCTGAACATGATCGCGATCGCGGCAGAGCCGTTGTACATCTGCTGCTGCACCGCGGGCTGGGCGAACGTCGTCACCTGCGGGTCCATGTAGGGCACGAGCGAGCGCAGCTGCTCGAACGCCTCCGCAGCCTGCGGGGTGTCGAAGTTCGGGCGGCCGGTGTGCCGGTCCACGTAGTCGGTGCCCAGCGAGCCCAGCGCGGCGTCGTAGGCGGTGGCGAGGTCCGAGCTCGCCAGCAGCGGCAGCGCCAGCGGGTAGCGGATACCGCCGTCGCGCTGGATGCGCTCGGAGACCTGCCGCAGCTCGGCGAAGGTGCGCGGCGGCGTCAGCCCGAGCCGGTCGAAGACGTCGCGGCGGTAGGCCATGACGAACATCTGGGCCTGCATCGGGATGCCGTAGAGGGTGCCGTCGTAGGACATCGCCTCGCGCATCGCCGGGTTGAGCCGGTCCAGGTCGAACTGCGCGCCGTAGCGGGCCACCAGGTCGTCGAGCGGGTGGAGCTTGCCGGTCGAGGCCTGCTGCGGGACCACGAAGCCGTAGGTCTCGAGGATGTCGTAGGTGCCGAAGCGGCCGGCCAGCGTCGCGATCGTCTTCTGGGCCTGACCCGCGTAGTCGATCGGCTCGTGGTGCAGCGTGACCCCGTCGCGCGAGCAGCTGCGCACCATCGAGTTGGTGAACGGGTCGATCGCCGAGGAGTTGTAGGCCAGGACGTTCACGTCCACCGGCGACGGTGGCGGTGGGAAGTCGCACGGGACGAGCGTGGCGGTGGCGGCGGGGGTCCGCGACCCGGCGCCGCATCCGGCCAGCAGCAGCACCACGGCGAGCCCCAGCGCCACCACGAGCGGGCGGCTGCCACGGCCCGCCGACCCACCTCCGACATACATACGCATGCGCGATCAGTCCCGGAGTGCGTCGAGCCGGATGCGGGCGCTGTCGCGGTGCCCGACGAGCTGCTCGAAGTCGGACACGGTCACGGTCGGCTCGGCCTGGGCGCGGGTCGCCTCGCGGGTCGCCCGCTGGTAGGTCAGCTGCTTGAGGAAGCCGGCCACCGACAGTCCGCCGGTGTAGCGCGCGCCCCGGGTCGTCGGCAGCACGTGGTTGGTGCCGGACATGCCCTTGTCGGCGTAGGCCACCGTCGAGTGCGGACCGAGGAACAGCGATCCGTAGTTGCGCAGCCGGCCCAGCCACCAGTCGAGGTCCTCGGCGATCACCTCGAGGTGCTCCGGAGCGAGGGTGTCCATGACCCGGGCGACCGCTTCCCGGTCCGGGGCGAGGTACACCGTGCCGTGGTCGCGCCAGGCGGCCCCGGCGATCTCGGCGGTCGCGAGGCCCGCGAGCTGCTTCTCGATCTCCCGCGGGACCTCCTCGGCCAGCCGCTCGGAGGTCGTGGCCAGCGACGCCGGGGAGGTCGGCCCGTGCTCGGCCTGGGCCAGCAGGTCCGCGGCGACGGTCGCGGCGTCGGCGGTGTCGTCGGCGATCACGGCGACCTCCGACGGCCCGGCCAGCACGTCGATGCCCACCTGCCCGTAGAGCTGGCGCTTGGCCTCGGCCACGTAGGCGTTGCCGGCGCCGACGATCATGTCCGAGGGCGTCCCGTCGAGCAGCCCGAACGCCATGGCCGCGAGCGCCTGCACACCGCCGACGGCGTAGACCGCGTCGGCACCGCTGATGTGCGCCGCGTAGAGCACGGCCGGGTGCGGGCGGCCGTCGCGCGAGGGCGGGGTGGCCGCGACGATGTTCGGCACGCCCGCGACCCCGGCCACGCCGACGGTCATGAACGCGCCGGCCAGCAGCGGGAACCGGCCCGCGGGGAGGTAGGCACCGACGTTCTGCACGGGGACCAGACGCTGTCCGCACACGACCCCGGGCAGCACCTCGGACTCGAAGTCCTGCAGCCGCGCCCGCTGCATCCCGGCGAACCGGCGGGTCCGGTCGGCGCCCGCGTCGAGCGCCGAACGCAGGTCCGCGGGCAGCTCGTCCCCGGCCCGGGCGAGCTCGGCGGGACCGACGAGCAGGTCGGAGCCGGTGAACCCGTCGAGGTCACGGGCGTAGCGCAGCACCGCGTCCATCCCGCCTGCGGAGATGGTGCGCAGCATCTCCGAGACGGTGGCGACCACGGCCGGGTCGCGCAGGTCTGCGCTGTCGGCGACGGCCGGCGCCTTCGCCACGGTGACGGGTGAGCCGATCCGCCGCATGTCCGCTTCAGTGAGGTGCATACGCATACACTAGAAGTCGCGGGCCGGACCTGACAAGGGCCGGACGACGTCCGGGCGGCTCAGCCCACCTCCCGGTACTCGGCGACGATCGCCGTCGCGATGTCCTGCATCCGCTGCTGCCCCTGCTCCACGGGGACCCGCCCGGCCAGCACGTCGGCCACCACCGGCCGCGTCGCGACCGAGATGCGCGAGGTCCACGGGAACGGCTCGGGCGGCGGGGCCTTCCCCAGCGCCTCCAGCTGCGCCGGCGCGAACGGGCTGCTGGCCGGCGTCACGCTGCCCAGCCGCGACGGGAACGCCGCCGGGACCGCCGCGCGCGCCGACTCCGGCCCCACCGACGCGGCCAGGAACCGGAACAGCAGGTCCGGGTCGACCTCGGTGTTGGCCGGGATCGCCCAGCCGTCGACCGACAGCGAGTTGTAGAGCACGTCGCCACCGGCGACCGACGGCGGCGGGGCGAACGCGAACTCCCGGGAGAAGCGGCTGTTGCGCTCCTGGACCAGGTCGAACATCCGGCCGCTGTACATGATCGCGATCGCGGCCGAGCCGTTGTACATCTGCTGCTGCACCGCGGGCTGGGCGAACGTCGTCACCTGCGGGTCCATGAACGGCAGCAGCGACCGCAGCTCGGTGAACGCCCGCGCCGCCGCCGGGGTCGTGAAGTTCGGGCGGCCGGTGTCGCGGTCGACGTAGTCGGTGCCGAGCGAGCCGAGGGCGGCGTCGTAGGCGGTGGCGATGTCGGCGCTCGCGAGCAGCGGCAGCGCCAGCGGGTAGCGGATCCCGCCGTCGCGCTGCACCCGGGCCGCGACCTCGCGCAGCTCGGCGAAGGTCCGGGGTGGGGCCAGGCCGAGCCGGTCGAACACGTCGCGGCGGTAGACGAGCGTGAACGGCTGGGCCATGGTCGGCAGCCCGTAGAGCTTCCCGTCGTAGGACAGCGCCGCCAGCATCTCCGGGCTCAGCCGGTCCAGGCCGTACTCCTCGCGGTACCGGGCGACGAGGTCGTCGAGCGGGCGCAGCTTCCCGGTCGAGGCGAACTGCGGCACGACCAGCCCGTAGGTCTCGACGATGTCGTAGGTGCCGTAGCGCCCGGACAGCGTCGCGATGGTCTTCTGGGTCTGCCCGGCGAAGTCGATCGGCTCGTGGCGCAGCGTCACGCCGTCCCGCGAGCAGCTGCGGACCATCGTGTTCGTGAACGGGTCGACGGCCGAGGAGTTGTAGGCCAGCACCCGCACGTCGAGGCCCTGCGCGGGCGGCGGGAACCCGCACGGCACGAGTGTCGCCGTCGCGGCCGGGGTGCGTGAGCCCGCGCCGCAGCCGGCCAGGAGCAGGGCCAGCACCGTCACGACGGCCGCGGTGATCCGGTGGGGGCGCACCGCACCATGAGAACCCACCCGTGTGGGCGGGGCCACTCCACCCGTCGTGGTGACCCGGCGGTGTGGCTGCTTGCCCCGGCCCATCCGGCTGTCGAGAGTCCCCGCCGTGCCCCGTGTCCTGTCCGTCCTGTTCGCCGCGGTGCTCGGCTGCGCCGTCCTGCCCGCGGTCGCCCTGCCCGCGGCCGCCGACGGACCGGGGCGCACGTTCGTCGCCGTGTCGGTCGCGACCATGTGGACCTCACCGGACAGCCCGCGCCCGCGGGACCGGGCCGCCGTCGCCGCCCCGGCCGACCCGGCCGCGTGGATGGGGTCGATGAGCAGCGCGGACCGCCGCGAGCTCACCACCGCCTCGCGGACCCAGACCCAGGCGCTCCTCGGCGCCCCGGTGACCGTGACCGAGCGCCGCGACGGGTGGGCGCGGGTCGTCGTGCCCGGCCAGCCGTCGGGCAAGGACGGCCGCGGCTACCCCGGCTGGGTCCCCGCGGCCCAGCTCGTCGACGACCCCGCGTTCGGTGCGCTCGCCGCGGGGGCGCCCACCGGCACCGTCGACGGCGTCGCGACGGCCTGGCTGTACCGCGACCCGGCACGCACCGAGCGGCTGCGCGAGGTCAGCGTCGGCACCCGGCTGCCGGTCGTCGGCGAGGCGGGCGACGCGGTCCGGGTCGCGCTGCCCGGCGGCGACCAGGCGTGGCTGGCGGCGGGTGAGCTGCGCGGAGGGGCCCCGCCCTCCCCGACCGGAGAGGGTCTGGTCACGACGGCGCGGCTGTTCCTGGACCGCCCCTACCTGTGGGGCGGGCGTTCCGGGTTCGGCCCGGACTGCTCGGGGTTGACCGGGCTGTCCTACGCCCTGCACGGGATCACCGTCGGGCGGGACGCCTCCGACCAGTCCCGCGGCGGGCGCCCGGTCGACGACCCCGCCGACCTGCGTCCCGGTGACCTGCTGTTCTGGAACTCCCCGGCGACGCACGTCGCGATGTACGCCGGCGACGGCACGATGATCGAGGCCTTCGACGCGGCCACCCCCGTCCGGGTGACCCCGGTGCGGTTCGACGCGACCTACTCCGGCGCCCGCCGGTACCTGCCGTGACCTGAACACCTGACGAGGTGTGACCGCCGCCCCGGCGGGTCCCCCCACCGGTCGCGGATGCCTACAGTGTCCGGCGTGCCGTCGCCGACCACCCGTACCCGCGCCGACGCCTGCCCCGGCGTCGTCTCGCCGCACGCGGCGGCGGACGGGGCCCTGGCGCGGGTCCGGCTGCCCGGCGGGACGGTCACCGCGGCGGCGCTGCGTGCGGT